>CANGGC010000117.1 GCA_947453125.1 Planctomycetaceae bacterium
CAATCAATACTCGCAGCAGTTCAACAACCAGTTGCAGCAATTCAACAACCAGACCCAGGCGGCGCTGCAGTCGCAGCAGCAGGCACTCTCCGGGCAGATTCCGCAGGTGCCCCAGCAGCAGACAGCCAACGGCAACTGGTGGCCGTTCACGAGCCCAGCCGGGATGCCGCCGTCGCGTTCCACGCCGGCCCAACCGGTTAAGTACTGACGCACCGCCGCGCCGTCACTCGGTCGCAGCGCCCGCGGCTGCCATCCCCCGGATGATGCAGTCCTTCACCGCAGCCACGTCGCAGCTGGTCAGCAGGTCGACGTTTGGCATCCCGCGGCGCGTCTGACGGCGGTCGACGACGAGCATGCCGGAGGTCAGCCGCCCTTCCGTCTCGACATCGGCCGACACCGTCGATCGCTCGAACAGCTCCGGATTCGTTGCCGCCACGAGGGCCACCACCTCCGGCAGGCAGATCCCCTCGCTGCCGAGGAGTTGCCGCTGGGCCCGGAACGCATGGGGGAGGACCCGGCGGAAGAGCTTGCCGGCGCGGGAGAAGGCGTCGGGGAGTTGGTCGAGGAGTTCGAAGCCGAGTACCACCTGGCCGGCGGTGTCGACAGGCAGGAGTGTCTTGGCGACCGGCTCGAGGAGCACATGCCGGGCCGCGGCCGGGTCGGCATGGAAGTTGAAGTCGGCCACGGGCGTGACGGTGCCGGTGGCGGTGGCCGAGCCACCACAGACGACGATGCCGGCGATGATCTCGGCGAGGGACGGATCGCGCCGGAGGACGCGGGCGATGTTCGTCAGCGGCCCCAGCGCCAGGATCGTGACCTCACGGGGATTGGCCCGGAGGGTCTCGGCGATCACCTTCTCCGCGGCATGCTCGCCATGGAGAGGAACGCGCGGCAGATCGAGGCCACCGAGGCCGTCGCCTCCGTGGAGGTTCCAGGGATTGTCGATCGGGGTGGTGTCGGTCGGCGCCGCGCCGAGCCGAGGCAACTTCGGGGGGTCGAGGAGGGCGACGAGCGCCTGAACGTTTGCCGTCGCCTGCTGGGGGGCCACACTCCCCCCGGTGGCCGTCACCGCCAGGACATCGAGGCGGGGGTCGAAGAGGGCGATGGCCAGCGAGATGGCGTCATCGATGCCGGGATCGATGTCCAGAATCAGCTTGCGCGGCAAGGGTAGGCATCCCGACTGGGGGCGGCGGGGGAAGACCTGGTGTAGTCTTGGATACGAATCCCGGCACGCCCGAGGACGAGTCAATCGTACCCCGACGGCGGCCCGCCGGCACGCGCGGCCCCCCGAGAGCCTTTCCGCCCCATGCCCAGCCCGGCCGACCCCTCCTCCCGTCACGATCCCCGTTCCCCACCAGCGACGTCGCTGCCGGTCGACCGGCAGATCGCGATTCTCCTCAGCGGCGGCCACCCGACGGCGGCCGATGCCGAGACGCTCGTCAGCGGCGTGCTCGCGGGGGACGTCGACCTCGACACCTTCGGGAAGTGGCTCGTGGCCCTCGCCGAGGCTGGCGAGACCACGGCAGAAATCGCCGGCGTCGCCGCGGCCCTCCGGGCGAGGATGGTGCGCGTGCCCCATGCCTGCCGAATCGTCGCCGACACCTGCGGCACCGGCGGCGACGGTTCGGGATCGTTCAACATCTCGACGGCCGCGGCGATCGTCGTCGCAGGGGCCGGCTTGGCAGTGGCCAAGCATGGCAACCGGGCCGTCTCGAGCCGCACTGGCTCGGCCGACGTCCTCGAGCGTCTCGGCGTCCGAACCGACGGCCCACCGTCCCTTGCGGCCGCCTGCCTCGCCGACGTCGGCCTCGCCTTCTGTCTGGCACCGACCCACCATCCGGCGATGGCCCGCGTCGGCCCGCTGCGGCGATCTCTGGGGAGGCCGACTGTGTTCAATTTCGTCGGCCCGCTGTGCAACCCGGCCGGGGCGACCGTACAGGTGATCGGCGTCGGCAGAGCCGCCGTCCGTCACGCCGTGGCCGAAGCCGCCATGCTCGGCGGAGCCCGCCGCGTCCTCGTCGTCTCGAGCCCGCTGGCGATCGATGGGCCAGGAACACCGGCCACCGGCGCGGCAACGCTCGACGAAGTCAGTCTTTTCGGCGTCACCGAGGTCATCGATGTCGGGCCCGACGGCACGCGACACCACTCTTGGACCGCCGAAGACTTCGGATTGTCGACGCGCCCGATCGCCGATCTTGCGAAGCTCGAGGTGAATGGCCCCGACGAGAGTGCCGCGGCGATCCGCGCCGTGCTCGCCGGGGAGTCGGGGCCGCGCCGCGATGTCGTCGTGCTGAATGCCGCGGCGACCCTGTGGGCCGCCGGACTGGCCGCGTCGCTCCCCGCGGCCCGCGCCCTTGCCGAGCGCGCCATCGACGACGGCTCCGCCGCCGCGAAGCTCACCGCGCTCGTCGCGCGATCAAACATCGCCGTGGCCCCGTCAGTCGATGCCTGATCCCCGCCCACTCAGAAGGCCAGCCCGATGGAATCCGATCTCATCCGGATCAGCCCCCTCCGCTCCCCATCGGCCACAGCCCCCGGGCTCGACGTGCTCCCGGAAAACGCCCCCTCCGCGCCGGAGAAATCGTGCTGTGGAGGCGGAACGTTGCCCACCCCGGTGACGCTCGTCCCCCTCGGGTCGATCAGCACGACCGCAGGCGGTTCCTGCTGCGGAGGCTCTGGCAGCAAGCCCGCCGCAGCATCGTCGGCAGCAACCGTCAAGCCGTGCTGCGCCAAGGCCGACATCGGTGAGCTCGGTTGGACTTGCCCGATGCACCCGCAGGTGACGCGGTCGGAGCCAGGCGCCTGCCCGATCTGCGGAATGCCGCTCGAGCCGATCGGCGTCGACGCGGCCGAGGTAGCGACGGCCGCCGCCGAGCGGCGCCGGTTGTGGATCTGCGGGGCGCGTGCGGCGATGCGCATGGTGGTGGCGATGGCGGGGATGGCTGGCCACGGCGCCGGCCACGCTGCCGAGGGACTTGTTGCCCGGTTGATCGCCCTCGCGGGGAGCGCCTGGGGGAACTGGCTCCAGATGGCGCTCGCCACACCGATCCTCTTCTGGGGAGGGGCAACGATCTTGTCCGGGGGGCTCGCCGGTTTCCGCCAAGGCCGGCCGACGATGTTCTCGCTCATCGCGATTGGCGTTCTCGTCGCCTGGGGGGCAAGCGTCCTGGGAACGGTCGTGCCGTGGATCTTCCCGGAAGCCTTCCGCCGCCTCGACGGCAGCGTGGCGGTGTTCTTTGAGTCGGTGGGAATGATCGTCGTCCTTGTCCTCCTCGGCCAGCTCCTCGAGACCCGCGCCCGGCGCGGCACGACCGCCGCGATCCGAGCCCTTCTCGACCTCACGCCGCCGACCGCCGAACGCGATCCAGGCGGCGAGGTCGTGCCGCTGGCGGCAGTTCAAAAGGGGGACCGACTCCGCGTTCGCCCCGGCAGCCGCATCCCCACCGACGCCCGGATCGTGTCGGGGGAGACGACCTGCGACGAATCGCTGTTGACGGGCGAGCCGCTGCCGGTGGCCCGCGGTCCCGGCGACCGCGTCCTCGGCGGCGCGATCAACGGCCCGGCCGTCCTCGTCATCGAGGCGATCGCCGACCCGCACGACGCCCTCGTTGCCCGGATCGCCAGGCTCGTCCGCGATGCCCACGCCAAGCGGGCGCCGATCGAGCAGCTCGCCGATCGGATCTCGGCAGCCTTCGTGCCGATCGTCCTCCTCGTCGCCCTCCTTGCCTTCGCCGGCTGGGCGATGTTCGGGCCGCAGCCGCGCCTCGCCCTCGGTCTCCTCTCGGCAGTGAGCGTGCTCGTGATCGCCTGCCCGTGTGCGCTCGGCCTGGCCACGCCGCTGTCGATGACGGTAGCGATCGGCCGCGGCGCCTCGGCCGGGATCCTCGTTCGCTCGGCTGACGCGATGGAGCGTCTGGCACGGGTACGGACCGTCGTCCTCGACAAGACCGGCACGCTGACCCTCGGCAAGCCGCGGATCACCGCGGCCGTCGCCGTTGCCGACGGCCGCATCGACGAGGCCGACTCGCCGGAATCGCTCACGAGCGCTGCCGGGAGCAACGCCCCGGCACACCCGGCCCTCCACCAGCTCCTCCTTCACGCGGCGAGCCTCGAGGCCGGCAGCGAACATCCCCTCGCCCGCGCCTTTGCCGAAGCCGCGGCCGGCCTGTCGCTCCCTTCGGCCAGCGACGTCCGGGCCGTCGTGGGGCGCGGGATCAGCGGCCGGGTTTCCGGGAGCGAGACACTCCTCGGGAGCGAGCGGTTTCTCGTTGAGCGCGGCATCGATCCGGCCGTGGCGCTCGCCGGCGTGCCCGCGGCAGCCGCGGCGCTCGAGCGGGCCCGCGAGGCGGGGGCAACGATCATCGCCGTCGCGGTCGCGGGGCGGTTGGCCGGGTTCTTTGCCGTCAGTGATCCCCCCCGCCCCGAGGCGGCGGCAGTGATCGCCGGCCTCCGCCGGGAAGGGATCGCCGTCGAGATGCTCTCCGGAGACACCCCGCAGGCGGCCCGGCATGTGGCAAAGCTCGTCGGCATCGATCGGGCCGCGGGGGGGCTTTCGCCCGAGGCCAAGGCGGAGCGGGTGATGCGGCTCCGCGACGATCTCCGCGGCGCGGGGAGCGTCGCCTTCATCGGCGACGGGGTCAACGACGCCCCGGCCCTCGCTTCGGCCGACGTCGGCGTGGCGATGGGGTCGGGGGCCGATGTCGCGATGGAGACGGCCGACCTCACGCTCCTCTCCGGCGGGCTCGCCGCAGTGCCGCGTGCGATCACGCTCGCGCGGGGAACGATGCGGAACGTCCGCGAGAATCTCCTCCTCGCCTTCCTCTACAACGTCCTCGCGATCCCGGTGGCCGCCGGCGTCCTCTATCCGCTCATCGGACACGTGACGAGCCCGATGCTCGCGGCGGCGGCGATGAGCCTCTCCTCACTGTCGGTGATTGCCAACGCGCTGCGGCTCCGCTCGATCGATCTGTCAGGAACTCCGGCCGGCAGCGATGCCCCGCCCGCCCATAATCCCGCGGCGGCGTGAAGCCCGTCGGCCCCACCTCACTGCCCCGTCAGTGGCACCGTCAGGCCGTCGTAGGCAAGCTCCACGCCCGGGGGGAGCTGCGCTGAGATCGCGCGGTGGGAGATGTCGTGGGAAAAATGGATGAGGAGCGTTCGCTTCGCCCCCACGCGTTCGGCCACGGCGAGCGACTCCTCGAGGGAGAAGTGGGTCGAATGGCGGGATTGCCTGAGACAGTCGAGAACGAGAACGTCGAGCCCCTCGAGCCTATCGAACGTCTCCTCCGGCACGCCGTTGGTGTCGGTGCAGTAGGCGACGTCGCCGAAGCGGAAGCCGAGGACGTCGAAGACGCCGTGCCGGAGCCGGAGCGGCACGACGCGGGCCCCGAGGAGGTCGAACGGCTCGGTCGTGATCCTCGAGAACTCGAGCTTCGGCACGCCCCCGCCGGGGAGCGGCATCGGCAGGAAGGCATAGTCAAAGGCCCGGCGAATCCGTTCCTCGACGAGCGCCTCGCAGTAGACCGGGATCGGCCCGCCACTGGCGAAACAGAGCGGCCGGACGTCGTCGAGGCCGTAGAGATGATCGACATGCTCGTGCGTGTAGAGCACCGCGTCGACCCGGCCGATCCGCTCGCGGAGGAGTTGCGAGCGGAGATCGGGGGTCGTATCGATGAGGAGCGTGCCCCCGGGGAGACCGAGGAGAACGCTCGTCCGCATCCGCCGGTCACGCGGGTCGTCGCTCGTGCAGACCGGACAGGCACACCCCACCATCGGCACGCCGACACTCGTGCCAGTGCCGAGGAAGATCATCTCGCCGGCGGGATCGCGAAACGGGGATGCGGCCATGACTGAAAAAACTCTGGGGTGACCGGGGGCATCGTAGCAGCCCGTTCACGGCGCGGTGAGCCGGGCCTCGAGCCAGGGGGCAATCGCCGCGAACCAGGCTTCCGCATGGCGGAGCTGACCGGCACCACTGAAGTGCACGCCACGGCCGCCGGAGTCGCGGAGAAGGCCCTTCAGGGCGTCGGTGTCGGGGCCGGGGAGGGCGAGGCCGTCACGGCAGACGGCGGCCTGCGCCGCCCGGATGTCGGCCGACGATTCATCGCCGGGGACATGGTACGTGGCCCGGGCGACAAACCAGGGGGCATCCTGACCGCTCGCGGCCCGTGCGGCGCGGATCAGCCGGCCGAGCGCGTCCTCATAGAGCGGCCCGGGGAGCGTTCGGGAAGGATCGGACTGGTTGGCGTCGCTCTCCCCCTGATGCCAGAGCACCGCCCGGAAGCCGGTCGGACCGCACTGCCCCATCCGCTCGACGAGCATGGCAAAGGCAGCGCCGTCGCTCTCGAAGCCGCCATCGGCGGCGGGGCGCACCCTCCCGGTGAGTGTCGGAGGCGCGGGGAAACGCAATCCGGCGGGGAGCCATTCGCGGACACTCGTCGCGCCGATCCCGCAGGCGACGAAGCCGACCGGCACGTCGAACTCCGCCACGAGGGCATCACCGATCGCCGGGACGAAACTCCCCCCGTCGCCACTGGCCCCCGGTTGCGGGTCGGCCGCCACGCGCCACACGCCGTCCGGGGCGAGCGTCACGACCCGGTCATCCGTCGGCGCGAGTTTCTCCTCGCCGTGATTGGCGGAGTTCGATTGACCGGCGACAACAAACACCTCGCCGACCCCAACTTTCTCCACCGCCGCTTCCCCCACAACCAAGCCCTCGACCACCGACCTGACTTCGAGCCGATGCCATCCCCCCGCCGGCGCGGCGAGGAGGCCGGTAAACGTCTCCCCATCCCGCGCAAGCGACTGCCACGGCGAATCCGCCGCCAGCGCGACGCGGGCCTCGATCGCTCCAGCCGCGGGGAGGGACGCGCGCACCTCGACGGGAATGGCCCCTTCGCCGCGGCTCTGCCGCTGCACCACGGCCCACTCGACCGGCCGGACGATCCGCAGGGCCGCGCCCCCGGGCTCTGGCGGGGCGCCATGGGCCAGCAGAGGCGCGACGACGAGGGCCAAAAGCAGGGCGACCCACGGCCACAGCCGGAATCCGGGCCAACGCCCAGCCGCTCCTGAAGCCCACGGGAAGCAACGGCCGATTCCGTTCCAGTGTCGTGCCATAAAAGACTCCTCGACCCCGTTTCGCCTTGACCGATCCAGCGGGATACCGCGACAATCCGAAGGTGGCGGAAACGGAATCCGCCCAGCTTACCCGGTCCACCCGCTGCTCCCGGGCCCCCACGGCCCGGCG
>CANGGC010000118.1 GCA_947453125.1 Planctomycetaceae bacterium
AACGAGCGCGAAATCCCACCATCCAGCCGACCGACACTCCCGTCACCACCCCGCAGCCAGAAGAAGAAAACCTGCGGAGGACATGACTCGTGCGTCAGGCAGCCTAGCCCGCGGGAGGGTGAGTTTCAAGCTGCGCCGCACACCGTAAACAGACTATCTCGAGGCCTGCGCGCGGGGGACGGGACGGGTCGACTGCCGCACCGTCGCCCGCCGCGCTGCCCCGAGGGCGGCCTCGAGCGGGGCATCGCCGGCCGTCGGGGCCACCTCGGCCCCCTCTGGCAAGCGGGCGGTGGAGTGGACGACCAGATCGGGCTCGACCCCGACCCGACTGTACGGCTTCCCCTTGGGGGAGAAGAACTTGGCGGTGGTGAGCCGGAGGCCGACGCCACCGATCTCGAGCGGGAAGATCCCCTGGATCGAGCCCTTCCCGAAGCTCCGGCTGCCGACGATCGTGCCGCGGCCGTGATCGCGGATCGCCCCTGCGAAGATCTCGCTGGAGCTGGCGGAGTCGCCGTCGATGATCACCACCAGGGGCATCCGCCAGGTGCCGGGCCGGCTCGCGGAGTAGTTGAAATCCTCCTCCGGGCTGCGCCCCCGGGTCGCCACGACGAGCCCCCGTTCAAGGAACAGATCGGCGACATCGACGGCGGCGGAGAGGAGGCCACCGGGATTGCCACGGAGGTCGATGACGAGCGAACGCATCCCCGCGGCATCGAGCCGCCGGAGGGCCGATTCCAGATCGGCAGCCGTCGTCTTCTGGAAGGAGGAGATCTTGAGGTGGCCAACGCCCGCTGCCGCATCGACCATCCGCACATCCTCGACACTCGGCACCTCGACATGCTCGCGCCGCAGCGACACCCGGCCGGCCGCAGCCTTGCCACGGACGACGTCGAGGCTGACAGCAGAGCCCTCCGGCCCTTGGAGAAGCTGAGCCGATTCGTCGACCGACATCCCGCCGATCGCCCGACCATCGATGGCGACGATGTGGTCGCCGTCGCGGAGGCCGCCCCGTTCGGCGGGGCTACCAGCGATGACATGAACAAGAAGGAGGCCGTCGGGGGCCGACTTCAGCTCGACGCCGAGCCCGACGAAGTTGCCCTCGATCTGCGCGTAGAGGTCGTCGAGTTGGCCGTTGGTGAGAAACGCGGAATATTCGTCGAGGCCCCCCATCGACGCGGCCGTCATCTCGAGGAGCGTGACAGAGGGGGGGATGCCGAGGGTCGAATGGCCGATCCGGGCAACCCACGCCACCACCGTCTCGGCATCGGCCTGGGAGTTGACGATCCGCCCCCCAACGAGCCGGGCCACCTGCTCGCGGTACGCGGCACGGCGCTCCGCGGTGGCGTGGGGGGCGTACCACGACGTGAACACCGGATGGTCGATCGCCACGTCCATCGCCCTCAGGCCGCGGAGCGTAAGGCGGTGGAAGTCGGGGGCATCGACATGGTGGCTGCGGATCCGCGAGAGCACCTCGGCGTGGAGACGCCGCCCCTCGGCTTCGGAAAGGCCGGTGAGCCGCTGACGGAACGCTGCCTCCGAGTGCCGCCGGACGAGGTCGCAATGGATCCGGGCCAGATCGTAGCGATCGGCCACCGCCGTCGGCAGCGTTCCCTGGCGGACATGCGGCTCGCAGGCGGCGACGATGTCGCCCCACCGCTGCTGCCCCTCGAGCGCCGCCAGCCGGCCGGCGAGTTCGTCAGCGACACCGGGCGCGGAAACGTCGGCGACGACCGGCAGGGGGGCCAGGACGGCCTGTGGCGCGGAGGGGAGGGCGACGGTCGGCCCCACCGGCGCTACCCCAGCCTGGCCCCGGGGCGAGACCAAGGCCGGCGCCACCGGGACAGCCACGACCGCCGGAAGCATCGAGGGATCGGGCTCGGGGGCGATTCCCGCGTCCGCATCGTCCTGACCGTACACCGGCACGACCACCGGCACGACCTGCGCCACCGACACGGCCGGCGCGACGGCGAGCGCCGCAAGCAGGGCGGCGAGACGGCTGAGCCGACCAGGGCGACGGCTGGGACGGTCGCGGCGGGGGAACGCCACGGAAAGGTCACCGTGACCGGCACGAGCCGACCGTCCACTCCCCGGCGAGGAGGAGCGGGACCCGGGGCAACAAAGCCCCAGACCGCGGGTCGAACATGCCTCGAGCAGGGCGACGTCCACGAATAACAGTCCGTTGACGGATTGCCGCGTCCGGTGGCGGCAGGCAGCGGTCTGTCCTTGAACCGCCGGCGATTATGGATCACGGAACCCACCCGGTCAAAAAAACCTGCGGCGATCGGCAGCCCCCGCTCCCTCGACACATTGGTACTATTGGTTGGGAGCAGAGGAACCCCATGAACGTGCCGTCAGGCAATGCCGGCCGCAAGCCGGACGAAGAGGAGGCCGCCGCGGGCCGCGGGGCCGACGGAGTCCAGCATCGGGCCCCGCCGACCGTTCCGCCCGGCGCCGCGCCATGGCGGGATGGCCCACCGACGCAGATCCTCCTCGACCGCGTCCGCGACGGGGACGACGACGCCGTCAACGGCCTCCTCGCCCGCCACCGCGACGCCATCCGGCGGATGGTCGATCGGCGGATGGACCGCGTCATGCAGCGGCGCGTCGATGCCAGCGACATCGTCCAAGACGTCATGCTCGAGGCCAACCGCCGGCTCGGCGACTACCTCGCCAACCCGACGATGCCATTCCAGCTCTGGCTGCGGCACATGGCCCGCGACCGCCTCATTGATGCCCACCGCCGCCATCGCGTTGCCGCGTCGCGGAGCCTCGATCGGGAGGTCTCGCTCGCCGGCCCCCCGGACAACGACCACTCCTCCCCCGACGGGGTCGCGGGCCTGGCCGACCGCGAACTGACCCCCGCCGCCGCGGCCACCTGGCACGAGCTCGAGCGCCGCTTCGCCGCCGCCGTGGAGCAACTCGACGACGGCGATCGGCGGATCGTCCTCCTCCGGCACTTCGAGCACCTCTCCACCGCCGAGGCGGCCGACGTGCTCGGGCTTTCCAAGCCCGCCGCCGGGATGCGCTACCTCCGCGCCATGCGCCGGCTCCGGGTGCTCCTCGACGGCGGGGACGACGTTCCCGGCGACGGGGCCTGAGAAGGGGCCTGAACCGGCCGCCGTGGCCAGCCCCGTCCGCCCTCCTACCATGAAGGGCCGCAAAGAGCAGGGTTCAGCTCGGGATCAAAAGCTACGGAAGACGACGATGACGGCACGCGGGGAACGGGGCACTTCGGGGGGGGCAATCCGCCAGGATCGCCTTCAGGGGCGGCGCCGCGCCGTCGATGAGCCCCTCTCGGCCGCCCAGGAGACCCGCCTTGCTGAGCTCCTCGACGAGCTGGCCGACCACGGCGACGATCCCGGCCGCCTCGATTCCCTCCTCCGCGCCCACCCCGATCTCGCCCCGCAGCTTCGCGAGCTGTTCGCGGCGATGATGGTCACCGACGCGGTGGCGCGGGAGTCGGCGATCTTCACCCCGCCGATCGATCGCGGCGCCGGCTCCACCCGCACCAGCGCCCCGAGCGCCGCCCCTGCTCCAGCAGCGGCCGACGACGGCGTGGCGCCGGGGGCGATGGCGCTGCCGGCCCTGTTTGGCGACTACGAGCTCCTCGAGGAGATCGGCCGCGGCGGGATGGGGGTCGTCTACCGGGCGCGGCAGCAGAGCCTCGGGCGGATCGTCGCGGTGAAAATGCTCCTCCGCCGCGAACTCGCCTCGGCCGCCGATCTGGCCCGCTTCCGCAGCGAGGCAGAGGCGGCGGCCCGCCTCGATCATCCCGGCATCGTGTCGGTGTTCGAGGTCGGGCAGCACGATGGCCATCCCTTCTATTCGATGCAATATGTCGAGGGGACGACGCTCGCCCGCCGTCTCGCTGCTGGGCCGATCCCCGCGCGCGAGACCGCCACGCTCCTGGCCCAGGTGGCCGAAGCCATTCAGGTGGCCCATTCGCGCGGCGTCCTCCACCGCGACCTCAAGCCGTCGAACATCCTCATCGATCTCGACGGCCTTCCGCGCGTCTCCGACTTCGGGCTGGCCAAGCGGCTCGAGGCCGACGCCTCGGTCACCCACACCGGCGCCATCATCGGCACCCCCTGCTACATGTCGCCGGAGCAGGCAGCCGGCAGCCGCGGCGACGTCGGGCCGGCCAGCGACGTCTGGAGCCTCGGGGCGATCCTCTATCAGATGCTCATCGGCCGCCCGCCGTTCCAGGGCTCGAGCCCGATGGACACGCTCCTGGCGGTGCTCGAATCCGATCCGCCGGTGCCGCGCTCGATCGACCGGCGTGTCGACCGCGACCTCGAATTGATCGCGCTCAAGAGCCTGCAGAAGCCGGCCGACCTCCGCTATGCCTCCGCCGGCGACCTCGCCGCCGATCTCCGCGCCTATCTCGCCGGCGAGCCGGTCGCCGCCCGTCGCGGCGGGCTCGCCGACATCGTCTCGCGGCTCTTCCGCGAGACCCATCACGCGGTCGTCCTCGAGAATTGGGGCCTCCTCTGGATGTGGCATTCGGTAGTCCTCCTTGCCCTCTCGGTGACCACCGACATCCTCGCCTGGCAGGGGGTGACGACACGCTGGCCCTACTTCATCCTCTGGGCCGGCGGCCTGGCGCTGTGGGCGCCGATCTTCTGGGCGTTGCGCCACCGCACAGGCCCTGTGACGGCGGTCGAGCGGCAGATCGCCCACATCTGGGGGGGGAGCGTGATCTGCAGCGTGCTCCTGTTCTGGGTCGAGGATCTCATGCACCTCCCGGTGCTCACGCTCTCGCCGGTGTTGGCGCTCGTGGCGGGGCTGGCGTTCTTCGCGAAGGCCGGGATCCTCTCCGGGGCGTTTTACGTCCAGGCCGCGGCGCTGTTCGCGACGGCACTCGTGATGTGCAAGCTCCCCGAACATGCCCACATCGTCTTCGGGTTGGTGAGCGCGGCCTGCTTCTTCTTCCCCGGGCTCAAGTACTTCCGCCAGCGAATGCGGGCAGACTAAAGCCGCGTGCCCGGCCGGCCAAACCCGCGCCGCACGGCCGGAAAATGCCTTTGACGAACCGGCCCGAGGCCGGAGCCGTAGACTTTCGCAGGCCCGAGGTGCGTCGCAAGCGCCCCTCCTGCCGGCGGCGGCCTTTCGGAATTTCTCCAGGAAGCAACGATGGCACGAGGCGACAGACTCGCGGCAGAACGCCGGTTCGCCGGCTCGGCGGTCACCTACACGCACCACGGCATCGACGTGGGCGACGGCACCGTCGTCCACGCCCGGCCCGACGATCCGGAGCGGATCTTCGACGGCGGCAGGGTCGCGCGGACGAGCGCGGCGGAGTTTGCCGCCGGCGCCCCGATCCGCGTCATCACCGATCCGCCCCCCCTCTACGCCCCCGACGAGATCGCCGCGCGAGCGCTGTCGTTTGTCGGCCGCGACGGCTATTGCCCAGTGGTGGAAAACTGCGAGCACTTCGCCACCTGGTGCGCCACCGGCGAGCGCGGGAGCCGGCAGGTCGATCTCCTCGCCTCGCGGGTCGGCAGTGCCACAGCCCGGGTGGCGGCCGTGGTGGCCGCGCGGGCCGCGGCGGGGGCCGCCGAACGGGTGGCGATCCGCACGGCCCTCGGCACGACGGTCCGCTTCGGCCTCCGCACGCTCCTTCCTGCCACGCTCGTCGCCGAGGGGGCGGCGATCGCCGCCGAGTGGAGCGCCCATCAGGCGGGCCACTCCCCCGAGCGCAGCCGTCGGGCGGGCGAATCGGCCGGGATGGCGACAAGCGCCGCGGTCTGCGCCGCGGCCGCGGCCGCCGCTGGGCCGGCGGCCATCGTGACCGGGGCACTCGCCGGGATGGCGCTGTGGCTCGGCGGATCGGTAGCGGCAGGGGTGGCCGAGCGGGCCCTCCGTCCGGGAGCACCGTTGCGTGATGCGAAGGCCAGGCAGCGGATTGACTGACGCCTCGCGTCAGTCACCGCGGCGGTCGGGGCCAGTGCCGTAATCGGTGAGCTGCCCGTTGTCGCTTGCTACCCTGAGAGCATTGAGGACGGCGACGACATCGATCGCCTCCTGGACGAGCGCCCCGGCTGCCGGCGAGAGGAGCCCCGCAGCCGCGAATCCCATCCCCACGAGGCTCGCGGCCATGCCGCCGACGGCGCTTTGCAGCGCGATCGTGCGGAGGCGCTTGCCGATGTGGAAAAGCTCGTCCACCCGCTCGAGCGCCGAATCCATGACGACGGCGCCGGCAGCCTCGCCGGTGACGTCGTTGGCCGTCCCCATCGCGATCCCGACGGTGGCCGCCGCGAGTGCCGGCGCGTCGTTGATGCCATCGCCGACAAACAGCGTCGGCGCTTCCCTGGTCGCTTCCTCCACGATCCGCAGCTTCCCCTCTGGCGAGATGCCGGCGTGGACCTCCGTGATCCCGACATGGTCGGCGAGCCACCTCACCTCGCTTTCGCGGTCGCCCGAGACGAGCATCACGCGCGTGAGACCGTGGGCCGGCCCGAGGTGCTCGACGAACGTGGCGCCGTCCTGCCGCGGGCGGTCGCGAAAGCGGAGCAGGCCAACCGGCCGGCCGTCGACGACGACGACACACTCGAGCCCTCCGGCGGCGGCCGGCAGCCCGTCGGCGCCGGAGACGGCGGCGAGCTTCGTCCGGCTCGTGATCGCCACCTCGCGGGTCGCCCCCGCGGGGCCCACGCGCCCTGTCAGCCCCTGCCCCGGCCGCTCCGAAACCTCCTCCACCGGAAGCGCCCCGCCGAGATCGGCCGCCGCCGCCGTCACCGCCGCGGCGAGGGGATGCTTGGAATAGGCCTCGAGGGAGGCAGCGAGCCGAAGGATCTCGTCGCGGTCGATGTCCCCGAGCGCGACGACCTCGGTGAGGTGGGGCGTACCGTAGGTGAGCGTGCCGGTCTTGTCGAAGATCCCCGTCCGGCAGGTGGCGAGCCGTTCGAGGATCGCCGGATCGCGGATGACGATCCCGCGCCGGGCCGCCAGCGACACCGCGCCGATGATCGCCACCGGGATCCCGATCAGGAGCGGGCAAGGGGTGGCGACTACGAGCACGGCGAGGAATCGAGTCGCCTCACCACTCACCCACCACGCCGCGCCGGCCACGGCCAGCGCCAGCGGTGTATAGAGCGCCCCGAGGGAGTCGGCGAGCCGGCGGAGGCGGGGGCGATGCTCCTCGCTCGCCCGGAGGACATCGACGATCCTGGCATAGCGGCTATCGCCCGCCACGCGCGCAGCGCGGATCTCGAGCGCTCCCTGGCCATTGATCGCCCC
>CANGGC010000119.1 GCA_947453125.1 Planctomycetaceae bacterium
CGATCACCGAGGTCCTCGGCATCGGCATGGTGGCGACGTCGATCGCCGTCGGCGCCTGGCTCGTCATCAACCAGCAGACGGAGATCTTCGGGATCACGATGTGCGAGCGGCCGATGACGGTGCCGGGCATCATGGTGTTCTTCGGAATGCTCATCGGCGCCAGTGATCCGGTCCGCAAGCTCTCGGGCGTGTTCACCGGGGTAAACGTCGGCATCGTCGGTGCCCAGGCGCTCTACCCGCTCCTCGACACCCCCTCGACGCTCAAGGAATCCTCCGCTCCGCGTTCGCTCCCCCGTCCGCACCGCGAGATTCGCCTCGAGCGCGTCTCCTTCAGCTACGACGGCATCGACACCGTCCTCGACGACGTCAGCGTTTCGATCAACTTCGGCGAGCGGGTGGCGATTGTCGGCCCCAACGGTGGCGGCAAGAGCACGCTGGTCAACCTCATCTGCCGGTTCTACGACCCGTCGAAGGGGCATGTCCTCATCGACGGCGTGCCGCTCACGGATGTGTCGCTCAAGGACCTCCGCAGCCGGATCGCTCTGGTGACGCAGCAGACGGAGCTGTTCAACGAGTCGATCCTCTACAACATCCGCTACGGCCGTTGGGAAGCCACCGAAGAAGAGATCTTCGAGGCGGCGAAGAAGGCCCACGCCCACGAGTTCATCAGCGACTTCCCCGAAGGCTATGCCACGATGGTGGGCCCCAACGGCTTCCGCCTCTCCGGCGGCCAGCGGCAGCGCATCGCCCTGGCGAGGGCCTTTCTCCGCAATGCCGAGATCCTCGTCCTCGACGAAGCCACCAGCCAGATCGACGTCGAGAGCGAACGGCTCATCCACGAGGCCCTCGCCCGCTACGTCGAGAACCGGACGGTGATCATGATCACGCACCGGGCAAGCACGCTCGAACTGGCCGACTCCATTCTTCAGGTGGAGCACGGCAAAGTAACGAAGCGCCCGGCGAAGCAGGCCCTCGCAGCGGCGTGACGTTCTGCCGGCGAGGGCATTCCCGGGAGCCCGCCTTTGGGTGGTACGTCGGCGGGGCCGGCAAAAGTCTCGTCGTTCCTCGGAGGACCTCGTCACTCCTCGAGCGTTCGCCGATCCCCGCCTCGCCTGCTCGCTGTCACAAGAGCGCATCACGCAACGCGCTGCAGCGAGGGGTCGCCCGTGCTCCGAGAGCCGGCCTCGCCGGTGAGCGCAGCCCGGAGGGCGAAAGCAACAGCGGCGCGGAGAGAGCGGAGGGCATGGATGCCCGTAGCGAACGTCCGGCGACGGGGCACGGGCGTCCCCGAAGCCACGTTTGGCTCTGAGCTCCAGCAGCCGACCCCGAAAGCCACGTGTAGGCCCTACGCCTTCGCCGCTGCCAGCCGGGCCTTCCAGCGCGACGCGTCCTTCGGCTCGAAGCTGGTGATCTCGAAGGTGTCGCGGACCACCTCGCGGACGCGCCGCAGATCGACGCTGCCGTCGCGGGAGAGAAGCTGCACGAGGAGGTTGCCGATCGCCGTTGCTTCCACCGGGCCAGCGAGGACAGGGCGGTCGGTGGCGTCGGCGATCATCTGGCAGAGCATCCGGTTCTTCACGCCGCCGCCGACGACATGGACGCGTCCGATCCGCCGGCCGAGCAGGCCGTCGAGTTCGTCGAGCGTGTGGGCGATCGCCGCCGCCACGCTCTCGAGCGCCGTCCGCACCACCGCCGCGGTCGATTCGGGCACCGGCTGGCCCGTCGCCAGCGCCAGCGCCCGGATCGCCTCCGGCATGTCGGCCGGGGCAACGAGCGACGGATCGTTGGGATCGACGAGCGTCAGCAGGGGCGGCGCTTCGGCGGCCAGTTGCGTGAGCTGGTCCCACGACCATTCCTTTCCTGCCCGCTGCCAGGCAGCCCGGCACTGCTGCACGAGCCACAATCCGCAGACATTCTTCAGCAGCCGCGTCGTGCCACCGATCCCCCCTTCGTTGGTGAAGTTCTTCGCCCGGCAGGCCTCGGTCACCAGCGGCCGGTCGAGCTCGGCGCCGACCAGTGCCCAGGTGCCGAGGCTGACGTAGCACCAGTCGGGGCGGGCGCTGGGGGGCTCCTGGGCCGGCACGGCAGCGACGGCGCTGGCTGTGTCGTGCGTGCCGGGCACGATCACGCGCACGCCCGACAGGCCCGTCTCGGCGGCCACCTCCGGGCGGAGGAGCCCAAGGTCGGTCCCCGGCTCGACAATGGCGCCGAAGATCTGCTTCGGGAGCCCGAAGCGATCGAGCATCGGGAAGGCCCAGTCCCCCTTTTGCGGATCGAAGCACTGCGAGGTGGAAGCGTTGGTGCGTTCGTTGGAGGGGATCCCGGAGAGGAGCCAGTGAACGATGTCGGGGATCATGAGGATCCGGTCGGCGGCGCCGAGCACGCTCGATCCCGATTTCTGCATCGCCAGGAGCTGAAACAGCGAGTTGATCTCCATGAACTGCAGGCCAGTGGCGGCGAACATGTCGGCGCGCGACACCGTCTGCTCGGCGGCGGCGAGCATCCCCCGGGTGCGGGCGTCGCGATAGCAGACGGGATTGGTGAGGAGCGTGCCGTCGGCGGCGAGGAAGGAGAAGTCGACGCCCCACGTATCGACGCCGACGCTCGAAACGCTGCCGCCGTGTCGGGCCGCCGCCATCCGTAGGCCGGTCGTCACTTCCTGCCACAGACGGACGAGATCCCAGACGAGCTGGCCGCCGAAGGCGACCGGGGCATTCTCGAAGCGGTGGATCTCCTCGAGCTCGAGGAGCCTTCCATCGAACGTCCCGGACACGACCCGGCCCCCTGAGGCACCGAGATCGACCGCCAGAGCCACGCTGCGTGCCATC
Organism: Planctomycetaceae bacterium; assembly: GCA_947453125.1. GTDB lineage: Bacteria > Planctomycetota > Planctomycetia > Pirellulales > UBA1268 > QWOP01. The sequence goes on from CANGGC010000119.1 coordinate 2,829, forward strand.
GGATTGAGTCACTCCTGAATCGGAAGGGGCCGGTTTCTCCGCCCCCAGATGTCGCGGGGAGACATTGTCGGGCTTTCCGAGCGTGGTGACGAGTCCCGCGGCCCGCCCTGCGGCATCAGGCCGTTTGGCCCCGGCAAAGCCGGTCGAGTTTGCCTCCCCGGGGCAGCAGAGGAGGGCCCGCCCCCGCCCGAGTCGATAATTGGAGCAGATATTGCCCGGCAATCATGAGATATCTAAGCAACGATGGTAGGATTGACTGCCAAGGCAATTTTTACGCCCTCCAGCGAGCCTTTTTCACCGTGAGCGGTCAGTTCTCCCCTCCGACGTTCTCCCCGGAGTCCCTGGCGGCCGCCAGTCGGGCGCTCGAGGGGGCGGAGCCCCCGGAGATCATCCGCTGGGGGGTGGAGACGTTCGGTGATCGGCTGACGATGGCGACGGCCTTCGGGCCGGAGGGCTGCGCGATCATCCACTGGCTCGCACAGATCGCCCCGAAGACGTTCGTCTTTAATCTGGAGACGGGCTACCAATTCCCCGAGACGCTCGAGCTCCGCGACCGGATCGCCCGGCGATACGGGATCGAAGTCTCGCTCGAGCGGCCCGACACCACCGTCGAGGAGTATGAAAAGCTCCACGGTGGCCCGCTCCATGGCCGGGATCCGGATCGTTGCTGTGCCGATCGGAAGATTGCCGTCATCCGCCGCGTCCTCTCCCGGTTCGACGCCTGGATGAGCGGGATCCGCCGCGACCAGAGCCCCGACCGGGCCGCGGCTCCGATCGTGGGCTTCGACGGGAAGTTCGGCGTCGTGAAGATCTCGCCGCTGGCCAACTGGACGAAGGCCAAGATTTGGGACCTCATCGTCCGCGAAGACATCCCCTACAACCCGCTCCACGACCAGGGCTATGTGAGCATCGGCTGCGCTCCCTGCACCCGTCCGATCCAGCTCGGCGAAGACGAGCGGGCCGGTCGCTGGAGCGGCTCGGCGAAGACCGAGTGTGGCCTCCATTCCCGTTCCCACTGACGACTCCCATGCGCCTTTCCGCCAAAACCGAATATGCCGCGATCGCCGTGCTGGAGCTGGCGCGGAATTGGACGTCGGACGAGCCGGTGCGGATCCGGTCGATCGCCTCGGCCCATGGGGTGCCCTCGCGGTTTCTCGTCCAGATCCTCCTCCAGCTCAAAGGCGCCGGATTGGTGACGAGCACGCGTGGCGCAGCGGGGGGCTATCAGCTCGCTCGGGCACCGGCGGAGATCACCCTCGACGACGTCTTCCGGATCATCGAGGGGCCCGACGAGCTCGTCACGGCGGTGACGCAGGATCTGGCCGGGAAGTCGCGGACCGTGTCGGTGCTCCTCGACGCCTGGCGGATGGTGGCGGGCGCCGAGACGGAGGCGCTCCAGTCGGTGAGCTTTGCCGATCTCGTCGAACGCTCCCGCTTGGCGACCGATCCGATGTATTACATCTGACGGCGCTGATAGCCGGCTTCGGGGTCGCCCGTGCCCCCGCGCCGGACGCTCGCTTCGGGCATCCATGCCCTCCGCTCTCTCCGCGCCGCTGTCGCTTTCGCCCTCCGGGCTGCGCTCACCGGCGAGGCCGGCTTCGGGGGCACGGGCGACCCCTCGCGAGGAGCCTCTGGGTGGTGCAGCGGAGGCAGTGCTGTTGGCCGTCGTGGCGATTGCCTTTTAGGCCCGCTGCTTGCTCCGTGGCGACTGCACCTTGCAGGGGTCGAACGTGACTCCGAGGTCGTTGTCGCGACAGTCTGGGCAGTAGGTGTCGTCGATCGGGCTTGCGCCTCCATCAACAAACACCGATCCGTCCGCCATCCATCGCACCCATTCCACGGTCTCCACATCGCGGCTCCCGCACTGCAGGCAGTAGGGGCGGGGATCTTTTGTGTTGACGCCGTCTGGAAGCGACGCATCCGCTGGCAGGAGCGCCACGATCGTGGCGCCGGGGAGCCTGGAGAAGGGCGAGCAGCGGGCTAGTGCCTTGCTCGCGAAGGGGCCGACGAGGCGAAGGTCGACTTCCGTGCAGCCGGTGCGAACCACGTAAGCGGTGCCCATGAGCCGAGTTCTCCATCGAGAGCTTCGTGATGGGCACGCAGACGCTGGTCACCAGAGCCCGCCGCTATGCCCGTATCCAAACCCCATGGATGGAGGGTAGTGTACGTAAGTACACATATCAAGAGCGTGGCAGCGAAGGCCGATTGAGACGCACTCTCGCGATCGAGCCGCCTTGCCCCTCAGGAAATCACGGGGCCATGATGCGGACACGTTTCGGTTCGAGCCGCTCGAAGTCTCGGAGGTTGAACGTGTAAAGCCGTTCGCAACGGAGCCGCTCTGCGGCAATGAGATGGAGGGCATCGTAGATGACGCCACTAGCCAAGCCGAGCCGGGCGACGCGATCGATCGCCTCGTCATAGTCCTCGCGAGTCGCCTCCACGACCGTCAGGTCGCGGTCGAAATTGGTTCGGATCAATCGTGCTGCATCCGTCGGCTGAATTCGGGGTGAGAGCGGTAGGCGAGTGAGAGTCGCGTAGGCCTCGGCAAGCGCATGAGCCGTGCAAAGGCCGGAGTCACGTCCCTTCCCTCCCCGACTGTGCCGATAACACGCCAAGCTTGCCGAATGATTGGGGAGTTGATCGACCACGGCCGTCACCAACACGGATGTGTCGAACAACACCTTCATCGTTGCCCCGCCGTCCCCTGGGCACGGGCTTCCCTCTCCCCGCGCAGCAGCGCGACGATGTCGATGGGCGATTCGCCGCTGCCGTGATGGACCAGCACCCCATCCCGCTCGACGAGCGCGGGCTGTGCATGAGCAGGCCGGATCATCACGCCGTCGGCCACCACCTCAATCACGAGTTCAACGCCAGGGGACAGGCCGCACTGCTCCCGCAGACGCTTCGGCACCACCACCCGCCCCGCTCCGTCAATGGTAGTCTTCATTCCAGAATGGTATTTCTGGTGGCAGTCCGCGTCAACGCCGCGGGAGGCGGCGGAGGTCGAGCGTGAGGGGATAGTCGGGATTGATCTCCTCCGTCGGCGGCGTGAACGGGCCCGGGGTGTGGCCGGTCGCGAAGAACCGGCTCGCCCGTCGGCTCTCGCTCTCCAGCGCATTCACCGGACGAGTCTCGTACGACCGTCCCCCGGGATGGGCCACGTGCCAGGTGCAGCCCCCGAGACTGCGGCCACTCCAGACATCGACGATGTCAAACACCAGCGGCGCATGGACGCGGATCGTCGGATGGAGACACTGCGGCGGCTGCCACGCCCGGAACCGCACCCCCGCCACCGCCTCCCCCGCCCGACCGGTGGGCGTCAGCGGCACACGCCGGCCGTTGCAGGCTATGAAATGCCGCCCCTCGACGATCCCGCTCACCGCCACCTGGACGCGCTCGAGCGAACTGTCGACGAGCCTGGAGGTCGCGCCGCCGATCGGCTGCTCGCCGAGGACATGCCACGGCTCGAGGGCCCCTCGCAACTCCAGCCGCACTTCGTCGTGGACCACCTCGCCGATTTTTGGAAAGCGGAACTCCCGCCAGCAGTCGAACCACGACGACTCGAAATCGAAGCCATTCCGCCGCAGATCGGCGAGGACATCGCGGAAGTCGGCAAGGAGAAAGTGGGGCAGGAGAAAGCGGTCGTGGAGCGCCGTCCCCCAGCGGACGAGCTCCCCGTCCCAGGGCTTCTTCCAGAAACGGGCGATCAGCGCGCGGACGACCAGCTGCGCAAGCAACCCCATCCGCACGTGCGGCGCCATCTCGAAGGCCCGCATCTCCACCAGGCCGCGCCGGCCCGCGGCGCTGTCTGGGGAGAAGAGCTTGTCGATGCAGAACTCGGCCCGGTGGGTGTTGCCGGTGAGGTCGACGAGGAGATTGCGGAACAGCCGGTCGACGATCCACGGCGCCGGATGCTGCCCGGAGCGGCGCAATTCTTGGAAGGCGATCTCGAGCTCGTGAAGACTCTCGTGACGAGCCTCGTCGACCCGCGGCGCCTGGCTCGTCGGGCCGATGAAGCCACCGGCGAAGAGATAGGAAAGCGAGGGATGGTTGTTCCAGTAGGCGACGAGACTGGCGAGGAGATCGGGACGCCGCAAAAAAGGGCTGTCGGCCACCGTCCGCCCGCCGAGGACGAGATGATCGCCGCCGCCGGTGCCGGTGTGCCGGCCATCGAGCTCGAACTTCTCCGCCCCGAGCCGGCTGACGCGCGCAGCCCGGTCGACCGCCTCCCGAATCCGGACGAGCTCCTCCCAGCTCCGCGCCGGCGGCACATTGACCTCGATCACCCCCGGATCGGGCGTCACCTGAAGCCGCGAGAGCCGGTCATCCCACGGCGGGGCATAGCCCTCGAGCACCACCGCCCGGCCGTGCGCCGCGGCGACCCCCTCGATGCCGGCA
>CANGGC010000120.1 GCA_947453125.1 Planctomycetaceae bacterium
ATGACCGGCCCACCGCTGTTGCCGGGATTGACGTTGGCGTCGAACAGGAACGACCCCCCGTCGATCTTCGCGTCAGCCTGCGACGTGATCTGACCACGCGTGCTCTTCAGTTCGAGGCCGAGCAATGATCCACCCGGGTAGCCGAGCACCATGATCTCCGTGCTGCGGCGTGGCATCGTTTCGGCCAACGGCATCGCCGGAGCCTCGAGATCGCTGCACTGCAGCAGGGCGAGATCGGGGTTCTCCGACGTGGCGACGACCGTGGCAACGAGTTGTTTTTCGCGGTCGTTGGGATCGAGGATCACGATATCGGAAGCACCTTCGACGACATGGGCGTTGGTGAGAACGAAGCCGGGAGCGATCACGAAACCGGTGCCCGTGGCGATCCCGACGACCACCTCATCCGGTTCGTCAAGCAGACTGGGAATCGCTCCATCCCCTCCCGACTTGCCAAGTGCCCGACCAAAGGGCGACATGATCGTGTAGGCGAGGGTGATCCCCTGTCCCCCACCCTGCCCACCGGATGCAGGATTCCCTGGCGCCCCTCCCTGCCCGGCCATCCCCGGCGGACGATTGCCGCCAGGGCCGCCAGGGCCACCGGTGCCCTGGCCCCCTTGCTGCGATCCCTGCATCGACTCCGGCCCCTTCATCGGGTCGTACGGGGTGAGGTGGAGATCGTGAATCGCCATCCTGTAAAGGTCGTTGAGTTCGGAGGCATTCTTGTCGGGAAGCCGGTGCCGCATGGTCATCCCACCGGCGCCGATGGCCACCCCCAAGTTGTCCGCCACGGTCTGGCAATCGGGGAGGATTTCCAGTGCCCGCCGGAAGTGCCGCGTCGCCAGGCCGTACTTCTTCGTCAGCATCTCCGCCACGGCAAGGTTGTTGAGCGCGAAGGGGTTGTTCGGCTCCCGATCAGCAACGACGCCGAAGTGCTCGGCAGCCTTGAGATCGTTCCGGGCCACCATCATGTAGACGAGGCCGGTGACGAAGTCGGCCTTGCCACTCTCCGGATTGAGACGACTGGCTGCCATGAGCTCTTCCTTGGCAAGCTTCATCTGCCGCAGCTTGAGCAGCTCGAAACTGTGCTTGATCATGTTGTCGGTCTTGCGATTGATCTCAGCGTAGTCCTCCTCGGTGACCCACTTCTTCCCGAGGCGGCGCTGGTTCTCGTCTTCCATCTTCTTCCAGGCAACCAGCCGACTCTCCGCCGACTTCCGCACGGCGGCAGGCAGCTTCGGATTGGCCAGGAAGATCCGGTAGACCTGCACGGCTTCCGCCGCGGTTCGGCAGGCCTGCGCGTCGGCCTCGACCTGCTCGAGCGGTCCGAGCGGGGCGGCTTCGCCCTCCGCGCCCAAGTCTTCAGCCTTGGGGGGCTGGCGTCGCGGTTCGGGGGCCTTCGACTTCGGTGACGATTTCGGCGCTTGGGCCAGGACCATTTCCGGGCCCATCAGCACCGAAGCGACAAGCGCCGTCAGCAGGGCACCGCCCCGCAGGGTGAGCGAGAACGGCGCTGACTGCCGGAACAGGGAATCGGAATTGCGCATGGAGAACAGGCCCCGGGAAATGAATGAGAGGGCAAGAAGGCCGGGAAGAAGAAGAAAGATGGACACCCAGCGACCCTTGAAAGCTTATCGGTGCGAGGCCAGACCGTCCAGAAAACCGCTTCCATTTCGCGGTTCACGCCCCTTCCGCCATGGCCATGCCCCCGGCACCCGGTGCTATACTCAACGGGTCTTTGAGGAGGAACTGAAATGGCTCATGCCGCGCCCGACTCCCGCCTCCTCTCCACGTGTGCCGGGCCGGTGCCGATACGGCCACAGGGCGGTTATTCGGTCGGCTCCGGACGTCAGGTCAGCCGGCGTGCCGCACTGACCACCGGATTGCTCGGCCTCGGGGGCCTGGGCCTTGCAGATCTTCTCCGCCTCCGGGACGCCCAAGGGGGCGAAAAAGGGGGGACGACCGGCCACGACGACACCGCCGTGATCTTCGTCTGGCTTCCGGGGGGGCCGCCCCATCTCGAGACCTACGACATGAAGCCCGACGCCCCGGCGGAAGTCCGCGGAGCGTTTCGGCCGATTCGAACGAACGTCGCCGGGATCGACGTCTGCGAGTTGCTGCCGCTCCATGCCCGCTGCGCCGATCGCTATTCCATCATCCGCTCGGTGACCCACGACTTTGCCGATCACGGCGGCGGCCACAAGCGGTTTCTCACTGGTCGGGCCCCGAAGGAGCCAACCGGCTTCGTCAACGACTTCCCGATGGCCGGGTCGTTCGTCTCCCGCTTCCGCCCCGCGGCGGTCGCCGGCATCCCCGGCTACACGGCCTTGGTCGACGCCGGCCGGCAGCATGTCGACACCTTCAGCTTCGGCGCTGCCTACCTCGGCTCCTCGCACACCCCCTACATCGTCGACGGCGATCCCTCCACACCGCAGTTCCAGGTGCCGAGCCTCTCCCTGGAGGAGCAGATGGAGCGACGGCTCTCCGACCGGGCGGGACTGTCAGCGAGCCTCGACCGGCTGCGGCGCGAGGTCGATGCCGGCACGTCGATGCGTGCCAAGGACGACTTCGACGCCCGCGCCCTCGACATGCTCACCAGCCCCGCAGCCCGCGAGGCCTTCGATCTCTCCCGGGAGAGCGATCGGACGCGCGACCGCTACGGCCGCCACCGCTTCGGCCAGCGGGCCCTCCTCGCCCGGCGGCTCGTCGAGGCGGGAAGCACGTTCGTGACGGTCGTCATGGAGCACCCCGGCGGCGAGATGCCGCTCAACTGCTGCTACAACTGGGATTCGCACGCCGTCAACTGCCACATCTTCGACGATGCGAAGTGGCGGATGCCGTTCTACGACCAGGCCGTCACGGCGCTCGTCGAGGATCTCGCGGCCCGCGGGCTCGACCGGCGCGTGCTCCTGGTCGTGACCGGTGAGTTTGGCCGGACGCCGCGCCTCGAGAACCAGCTCGGCACCCAGACGAAGGTCCACCAACCGGGCCGCGACCACTGGCCAGGCGCCCAATCGATCCTCGTCGCCGGCGGTGGCTTGGCGATGGGGCAGGTGGTCGGCTCGACCGATGCCCGCGGCGGCTACCCAAAGGATCGCCCCCTGTCGCCGAATGACGTCTGGGCCACCGTCTACCGCCACCTCGGCATCGATCAAGAGCTCGCCGTGCCCGACCTCGGCGGTCGGCCGATGCCGATCCTCCCTTCCGGCGAGCCGATCCGGGAACTGATCGGATGACGCGCGCGACACCGATCCTCGCGCGACTCGTGCTGTCGCTCGGCGTGGCCGCGGGTGCCGCGGCGGCGGATCCGGGCGGCCGCGACGCGCCGACCCCGGAGGCCGTGCTCCGCGACACTCGCGTCGCCGAAGGCTTCGTGATGGAACTGGTCGCCATGGAGCCGGCGGTCGTCGATCCAGTGGCGGTGACATTCGACGAAGCCGGCCACCCCTACGTCGTCGAATACCGTGACTATCCCTCCGGGCCGCCGGCCGGCTCGCCCCCCCTCTCGCGCGTCGTCCGCTTGAACGACGCCGACGGCGACGGCCACTACGAGTCATCGACCCCGGTGGCCGAACACCTCCCCTTCTCGCAGGGAATCCTCGCTGCCCGTGGCGGGCTCCTCGTCACGGCCTCGCCCGATCTCCTCCTTCTTACGGATACCGACAGCGACGGCACGCTCGACCGGAGCGAGATCGTGGCCACAGGATTCCGCGTCGGCAATCCCCAGCTCCGCGCCGCCTGCCCCACGATCGGCCCGGACAACGCTGTCTGGATCACAGGCGGCCTCTCCGGGGGAACGGTGCGCTGGCCGTCCGATCCCGAAGCGGCCGGCGTGTCGATCGACCGGCGCGACCTCCGCCTCGATCTCGCCAGGCGAAAGATCCAGGCCGTCACCGGCTTCGGGCAGTTTGGCAACGCCTTCGACTCGCGCGGCCACCGCTTCACCGTGAGCAATCGCAATCCGCTCATGGTCAGCCTCCTGCCGCCAGAGGCGCTTGCCCGGAACGCGCTTGTCGATCTCGGTCCGGGGTACACCGACGCCGCCCCCAGCGGCGCCGACAGCCGGGTGGCGGCGGTCGCAGCGACGAACGCGACCGCGATCTCTCACACCGGCACGCACACCTCCGCCTGCGGCCTCTCGATCTTCCGCGGCGATCTCCTCGGCCCCGAGGCCGATGGCGACGCCTTCACCTGCGAGCCGGTCTCCCATACGGTTGTCCGCCGCCGCCCGATGGCGCGGGGCGCCGGATTCTGGAGCACGCATCCGGAGCCCGATGGGAGCGAGTTTGTCGCCTCGGCCGAGACCTGGTTCCGGCCGGTGTTCACGGCGACGGCGCCCGACGGAAGCTTGTGGATCGTCGACTTCTGCCGGGCGAGCGTCGAGCACCCCGACTACATGCCTCCAGGGGTTGCCGCCACGGTCGATCATCGGGCCGGCGACCGGGCGGGGCGGATCTGGCGCGTCCGTCGCCCCGATCTCGCCGTCAGCCCTTGGGCCCCGCCGGCAACCGCCGCCGAGGCCGTCGCGCTCCTCGCCGACCCAAACGGCTGGCGCCGCGACACGGCGCAGCGTCTCCTCGTCGAAGGGCGCTTTCCCGCCGCGGATGCCGAGCACGCAGTGTGGGCCCTGCTCGATGCCCCGTCGTCAGCGCCGATCGCGCGCGTCCACGCCCTCCGTGTCCTCGACGGCCTGTCGCGGCTGACGATCCCCGAGCTTGAGCGGGCCGCAGCCAGTGATGACGCCGGGCTACGGGAAGAGGGGCTCCGGCTGGCGCGCGAAGGGGAGGGAATCGTCTTCGAAGCGCCTGCCGATCCAGCGCCTGCCGATCCAGCGCCTGCCAGGCAGCCGCTCTGTGACCGCATCGCGGCGCCGTCGGTCGATCATCCCGACGGCAGCGTGCGGCTGGCTGCGCTTCTGGCGCTAGCCGGATCGGCGGACGCGCCGGCCACGACGGCCCTTGCTGTCGCCGCCGCATCCCCGCAGCTCGACGACTGGACCGCGCGGGTGATTCTCTCCGGCGCCCTCGGCCGGGCCGGGCCGCTCCTCGCCGCGATCGCCGAACAAGCCGTCGCTGGAGCTGCGTCGCCACTGCCCGCCGATCCAGCCCGGATGATGCTCGTCACGCAGCTGGCAACGACAGCCACGGCCGATACGACGGGCGCCGATCTCGACGCGGTGCTCGCGCTCCTTGCCACTCGCGCCGACGCTGGACAGGTCGATTGGTTCGACGTCGCTGCGCTGTTCGGCGTCGCGGCGCGTCGCCCCGTGGCCACGCTGCGGGATCGCGATGCCGCGACGGTCGATAAAACCGTAGCCCGTGCCCACGCGATCGCCGCAGACGCTCACGCCACCGCCGACTTGCGTCTCCTCGCCATCCGCCTCCTCGCGCTTGCCGCCGTCGATGAGTCGACCCCCGGGATCGCCTCGAGGTCGGCGCTGGTCGCGCTGGCAGCGGCGCGCGAGCCGGATGCGGTGCAGCGCGAAGCGGTGCGCGGGATCGTCGCCTGTGGCGTTCCGCAAGCGCTCGTCGAGCTCCTCCGGGTCGCGGCCGATCTCGAGCCCGGTGTGCGCTCGGCCGCCGTGGCGGCGATGCTCGACCGCCCGGCCGCGATTCCGCCACTCCTTGCCGCCCTCGACTCTGGCTCGATCCCTCCGGGGGCGATCCCGCTGGAGCGTCGTAAGCCGCTCTTGGAATCCCCCGACATGGCCATCCGCGAAACGTCTCTGCGGTTGTGGGGCGACGCGGCCGGCAACCTCGCGCCGGCGGAGCTTTCCACGCTCACGGCCGCCGTCCGCCGCGGAGGGGATCAGCCGCGGGGGCGGGAGGTGTTTGCCCGCCACTGCGCCAATTGCCATCGCACGGCCGCGCCCGGCGCCGAGCCCCTCGGCCAGGTCGTCGGCCCGGATCTCGCCGAGGCGGCCGACCGGCCGATCGAGCGATTGTTGCTCGACGTCGTCGAGCCGAACCGGGCCGTCGAGGGCCGCTACGAGGCGACGGTCGTCGTCACCGACGAAGGCGTCGTCCTCGAGGGAATCCTCGCCGCGAACACGCCCGATTCAATCGTCCTCATCCGCCCCGGCGGCGAGCGGACGCAACTCCCACGCGAGCGGATCGAATCGGTCCGCGGCACGGGCCGCTCGCTCATGCCGGAGGGCTTCGGCCGCGCGATACCGGCCGCCGATTTTGCCGATCTCCTCGCGTTTCTCCGGCAGGGCCGCGTCATCGGCCCGCCGCCATAAATCACTTCGGCGGGCTCCGTGCCGCCCCGTTTCCCCAAGAGGCCCTCTCCCCATGCCGCGCCCATCCGCCGCCTGCAGCCGCGCCCTCGTCCTGATCCTTCTTGCCGTCGGCCCCTCGGCCGTCCTGGCCGTCGTGTTTCGCTCGGCAGCCCACTCAGAGGAGGCCCGCCTCCAGCCGCTCAAGGATCTCGACGGATCCTTCCCCTTCACGCCCCCCGCCACTCTCGACGCTTGGAAGGAACGGGCCGCGGAGGTGCGCCGGCGGATCCTCGTCTCGCAGGGGCTCTGGCCGATGCCTGAGAAGACGCCGCTCAATCCCTCGATCCACGGCACGATCCACAAGGGGCCGGAGGCGAAGGGGAACGAGGGGACCGGCGGCTACACCGTCTCCAACGTTTCGTTTGAAAGTGCGCCCGGGCTGTTTGTCACCGGCAATCTCTACCGCCCCCTGGGGCTCAAGGAAAATCAAAAGGTGCCGGCCGTCCTCTTCGCCCACGGCCATTGGCAAAACGCCCGCCATGCCGATCAGGACGCCGCCGCCACGCGGAAGGAGATCGCCAACGGCGAGGAGCGTTTCGAGGAGGGGGGGCGGAGCCGGTTCCAATCGCTCTGCGTGCAACTGGCGCGGATGGGATGCGTCGTCTGGCAGTGGGACATGCTCTCCGACTCCGACGCGATTCAGTTTTCACGCCAACTGGTCCACGGCTTCGCCAAGCAACGGCCAGAGATGAACACGGCCGAGCGTTGGGGGCTCTACAGCCCGCAGGCCGAATCGCATCTCCAGAGCATCATGGGGCTGCAGACGTTGAACGGGATCCGCGGGGTCGACTTCGTCCTCTCGCTTCCCGAAGTCGATCCGAACCGACTCGCGATCACCGGCGCCAGCGGCGGCGGCACGCAGACGATGCTCGTGGCGGCCGTCGACGACCGGGTCACGCTCTCCGGCCCGATGGTGATGGTGAGCACGTCGATGCAGGGGGGCTGCA
>CANGGC010000121.1 GCA_947453125.1 Planctomycetaceae bacterium
AACGGGCCTGAGGCGCCAGGTTCTCTTCAGAGCACCCGCAACCGCTCGCGGAGCGCCCCCGCGGCCAGTCGCGGAAGTGTGTTTTCATGCATGTGGTGATTGATAATCATTCGCGCCGTGAATGGAATTCACTTGAAGACCAGGAGAGCGGCTCTTTGGCCAAGACCCGCTCCCTCACGCGATCAGCCCCGGAATGAGCACGCCGCCGTCGGAGAGGGAGACGGGGCGGCCGAGGGGATCGTTGACCTCCGTTCGCGAGTCGATGCCGAGCAGCCACAGGAGCGTGTGACGGAAGTCGGCAATGCTCACCGGATCGCGCGTCGGCGCGGCCGCCTGGGCGTCGGTGGCGCCGATCACCTGCCCGGCCCGGATGCCGGCCCCGGCGAAGAGAATGCACTGGGCCATCGACCAGTGATCGCGCCCGGCCTGGGCGTTTACCTTCGGCGTCCGCCCCATCTCACCCATCATCACGACGAGCGTCTCGTCGAGGAGGCCGCGGGCGTCGAGATCGTCGACGAGCGCCGCGAAGGCCCGGTCGGCCGGCGGGATGAGGTCGGTTGAGAGCGACGGGAAACAGTTGAAGTGGACGTCCCAACCGGGGGCGTCGATCCCCACGAACCGACAGCCCGCCTCGACGAGCCGCCGGCCGAGGAGCGCGCCCTGCCCGATCTGCGTCAGCCCATACTCCTCGCGGAGCTTCTCGGGCTCATCCTGGATACGAAACGCGGCGCGGGCCTGCGGGGATGTGATCAGATCGTTGGCCTTACGGTAATACGTCGCCATCGCCGCCGACCGCCCCGAAAGCGGCAGCGCCCCCCGATCGGCTTCGAGCCGCTCGAGGAGATCGCGACGCCGGGTGAGCCGGGCCTCCGTGAGACCGGCAAGCCGGCCGAGATCCTTGACCTCGAAGTCGGGCTGGCTCGGATCGGCCTCGATCACGAACGGGGCATGCTCGGGCCCATAAAACCCCGGTCCCCCCGCCGACATCGGATGGGGGAGATTGACATACGGCGGCACCGTGCCAGCCGTGCCGCGCTCGCGGGCGACGATTGAGCCGAGTGAGGGGAAGTGCTCGTTCGTGGGAACGGGATACTCGCCGTCGGCAAAGGGGGCGCGGCGGCCGGTCATCACGTAGTGATAGCCGGTGGCATGGCCGTTGTCGGCGTGGGTATGGCTGCGGACGACGGTGAACTTATGGGCGATCCGCGCCGAGCGGGCACAGTGCTCGGTGAAGATCGTCCCCGGCACCGACGTCTGGATCGGCTTGAAGGGGCCGCGGATCTCGGCCGGCGCCCCCGGCTTCGGATCCCACATGTCCTGCTGCGGCGGGCCCCCTTCCAGGAAGATGAAGATCACGTTCTTGGCGCGCGGCTGGGGCGTTCCCGACACGGGTGCTTCCTGCGCCCGGAGTAGCCCCGGCAGCCCAAGACCGCCCGCGAGCCCTCCCCAGATTCCGGCCGAACCGAGACGGAGCAGATGCCGGCGCGAGACGCCGTCACAACGCCGCCGTGCGGGCTCGCCGATCGCAAACGTTTCCATCGCTCCCCTCCGTCAGTGGTTTCCGAGAAACTCTTTGCGATTGAGGAACGTCCAGAGGACATCCTCCACCGCCGCGCGGCGCACCATCGCTCCATCGACCACGTCGCTGCCAGTGACCGGCTCAGCGCTCGCGGCAAACAGCGGCAGCAGCGCCGCAAGCTCTCCCGCCGTCGGCGGCCGGGAGAGCGTCGCCAGGCAGAGCTCTTCAACGATCGCATCGGGGGGAAGTGACGATGCGGCGAGCCGGCGGGCGGTACCGTGGCGGGCGCCGAGCTTGGCTTCGATCTCGGGTGAATTGATCAGATGGAGGGCCTGGGCGATGCTCGGCTCGGTGCCCCGCTCGCACTCGCAGACCGTCGCCCGCACCGGCCTGCCGAACACTTTCAGGAAGTATGACGGCATGCGATTGTCCCACACCTCCACGGCGCGCGTCCCCTCCGGCCAGCCATTGAAGGGCTCGCTCACGCCGGTCGCCTGGGAGATCGCGTCGAGGAGCACCTCGGCCGGGAGCGCCTTGGGATGGGCATGGGAGAAGTGCCGCCGATCCTCCTCTGCACCGGGGGCCGGCGTGGCGGCGAGCTGATAGGTGCGCGAGGCGACAAGCTCGCGCGTGAAGGCGCGGAGATCGAAACGGAGGGCCTTGAGCCGGGCTTCGAGATGGTCGAGGAGCGGCTCGTTCGTGGCGGGGTTGGTAGCGCGGAGGTCGTCGATCGGCTCGACCAGGCCGCGGCCGAAATAGTGGGCCCAGAGACGGTTGGTAATCGCCCGAGCGAGGAACGGGTTGTCGGGGTCTGTCGCCCATTCGGCAAGGAGCCGGCGCCGATCGGCAGACGGCGCGCCGAAGCCAGCCGGCGCCGCGCCGAGCGCCGCCGCCGGCACCGCCACGCCGGTCCGCGGATGGGGCAGATCGACTCCGCCGCGCGACACCACCCCCTCGCCGCCGCCGGGAAGGGCTTTGAGCTTCACGCCGGTGAAGAAGCCGGCGAGCGCCGCGTAGTCGTCCTGGCTCCAACGTTCACTGGGATGATGATGGCACTGGGCGCATTCGATCCGCACGCCGAAGAACAGCTGGCTCATCGACCGCGCCGCCACTTCGGCGCCATCGAGCGCCTTGAAGACGGCCGCCGGAGATTCGTGCCCGACCGGACCGTCGGCCGTGAGGATTGCGCGGACAAACTTGTCGTAGGGGCGATTCGCCGCAAACTGCCGATGGAGCCAGCGAGTCAGGGCGACTGCCCCCTGCGGACCGATCTTCGCCTTGTCGGCCCGGAGGATGTCGGCCCACTTCATCGTCCAGAAGTCGGCATACTCCGGCCGCTCGAGGAGATGCTCGACGAGCTTCTCGCGCTTGTCCGGAGAGGGGTCGGCAAGGAACGCGCGGGCCTCGGCGGCCGTGGGGAGCGTGCCGATCATGTCGAGGCTCGCACGGCGGAGAAACGTGGCATCGTCGCAGCGCTCCGCCACCGGAATGCCGAGCACGGCGAGGCGATCGTGAACGAGCCTGTCGATGGCGCTTGACTCTGGCGGCCGCACGAAGGCGATTCCTTCGCGCGGCACGACGACGCGCACCGTGGCGACATGCCCCAGATGGCGGACGAGGATCGCCGCGTCGCCCGGGATCGTGCCTGCCTGAACGATCCCGGCGGCGCTGACGGCGACGATCCCCGGGGCATTCGAGAGAAAGTCGGTCTCCTGCGTCACGCCATGCCGACCGCCGGCGGCGTCGAGGGCGCTGACACGGAGTTGGTGAGTCTCTCCCGGCAGGAGCCTCACCTCCGCCGGCTCGGCCGCGAGGGCCACGACCGGCCGATCGTCGGGAACTCCGGCTCGTGCCCCCTCGGCGATCCAGCGGAGGAGCCGGCGGTGCGCCGGGCTCCCCTCCTCGATCTTCCGTCCGCCGCCATGCGGCACCGCAGCCGTGGCCTTGAGAAGGAGGAGCGAGGCTTCCGGCGCCGAAGGGTTGATCCGGCGGCCGCGCGACTGCGACACGATCGCCGCATGGTCGGCGGCATGATCGAAGCCGAGGAGGCTGAGCTTGAAGCCGTTTTGCCCCTCAGCCTTTCCATGGCAGCCCCCCGCATTGCAGGCATGCTTCGTGAGGATCGCCTGCACTTCCTGTTCAAACGACACCGGCAGCGGATTCGCCACGCCGCTCACGGACAGCGGAATCGTGACGCGGCGATCCCCGAGGGAGGCGGTGACCTCCGTCGTGCCATCGACAAGCGGCTCGACGAGGCCCGTGGCCGACACCCGCGCGATGCCCGGGTCGGCGACCTCGAAGCGCACCGCACGCGTCCGATCGACCCGCTGGCCGTCGATGGCATCGAGGACCACGATCTGGTCTGCCCCCTCGGGGCGATCGAGTCGGATCGCGGGAGGATGGGGGGTGAGATCGGCGGCGTGCGCGGCGGAGCCGGCTGCCAACAGAAGGGAAAGCAGGCAGGACCACGCCCAGCGGCTCGTTTCCCGGCTCGGAGCGTGTGCGATCAGCGTCGGCATGGGGCTCACCGTGCGGCTTTCCCGGGCTGTCAGGGTACCATGACCGGCATCCGACGCCGCGGCAGGGGCCCGCGGTAGCTTCTGGGGAACGGATCAGGAAAGCGACCGTGCGATCGAGCCACCGCGTCACCCTCCGGCTTGCCTTGCTCGCCTTCATGGCGGCGATCGCAGCTCCCCCTGCCGCTGCCGACACCCCCTGGTCGCTTGCGCCGCTGGCCCGTCCCGCCGTCCCGCCGGGGGCAAGCCACCCGATCGATGCCTTCATCCGGGCGCGGCTGGCAGAGAAGGGGATCACGCCCGCCCCTCCCGCCGATCCGCGGGCGATCCTCCGCCGTCTCCACTACGATCTCACCGGGCTTCCCCCCACGATCGACGACGCCGATGCCTTCGTGGCCGAAGTCTCCGCACGCGGCATCGACGACGCGATCAGCAGCGCGATTGAAAAGCTCCTCGCCTCGCCGCGGCATGGCGAACACCTCGCCCGCCACTGGCTCGATGCCGCCCACTATGCCGACACCCACGGCAACGACCATGACCACGCCCGCCCCCATGCCTGGCCCTACCGCGATTGGGTGATCCGGGCCTTCAACGACGACAAGCCCTACGCCCAGTTCGTAGCCGAGCAGGTGGCCGGCGACATTCTCTTTCCCGACGAACCGCAGGCGATTCCTGCCCTCGGCTTCCTCGCCGCCGGCCCCTGGGACGACACGCTCATGGTCGGCGTCCGCGAAGACACCGTCGACCATCTCATGTCGCAGAACCTCGATCGCGACGACTACGTGATGACGGTGATGAGCACCTTCCAGAGCCTCACCGTCCACTGCGCCCGCTGCCACGACCACAAGTTCGATCCGGTTTCGCAGCGCGATTACCACGCCCTCCAGGCGGTGTTTGCCGGCATCGACCGGGCCGACCGCCCCTACGACACCGATCCCGCCATCCATGCCCGCCGCCGCATGCTCGGCGCGCGCCGGGCCGCGATCGAGCGGCGCGATGAAGCGATCCTCGCGGCTTCGAAAGAGCCCGCCGAAGCCGCCCGCCTCGAAGCCGCCGTGACGGCGAAGCAGACCCGCGCCGCCGCCTTCGAGCCGCTCGAGATCCTCTCGATCACGAGCGTTACCTCCCCGGGCACGATCCACACGCCCCTCCCCGACGGCTCTTGGCTCGCCGCGGGGACGACGCCCGAGAAAGACACGCTCCTCATCACCGCCAAGTCGCCGCTCCGCGACCTCCGGGCGATCCGTCTGGAGACACTCGCCGATCCCTCGCTCCCCGGCGGTGGCCCGGGCCGCTACGAGCCGGCGGGCAATTTCCATCTGACGGAGTTTTCCCTCGCTGCCCGTCCCCTCGGCACGGCCGACAAGCCGGCCGCACCGGTGGCGATCGCCCGAGCCGCCGCCGATCACGCCGACAGCAACGACCCGGTGAAGGGTGCCCTCGACGGCCAGGCCACCACCCACTGGAGCATCCATCCGCGCTACGGCCAGAACCACGAAGCCGTCTTCCATCTCGCCGAGCCGTTGGCCAATGAAGGAGGCGCGATCCTCACGATCCGCCTCGACTTCCAAGGGGCCACAGGCCATCAGGTGGGGCGGCTGCGACTGTCGGCCTGCGGCCCGGAGCTCGCGCCCGCCGACCGCGATCCACTTCCTCTGGCTCTTGCCGCGCTCGTTGCCAAGCCCGCCGCCGAGCGCACGGCCGCGGAGACCGAAGCGCTGTTCCTCGCACTGCTCCGGGGGGAGGTCGAAAGCGAGCTTGCCGCGCTCCCGCCGCCTGAGAAGGTCTATGCCGTTACCAATGACTTCGCGCCGCAAGGATCGTTCAAGCCGGCGACGTCGCCGCGGCCGATCCGTATCCTCGAGCGCGGTGAGGTGACCAAGCCCTTGGAGGAGGTGGGGCCAGCGGCGCTTGCCTGCCTCCCCGATCTCCCCGCCGATCTCTTCATCCGCGGCGACGACGAAGGAGCGAGGCGCGCGGCGCTCGCCCGATTTCTCGTCGACGACCGCAACGTTTTGACGTGGCGGAGCATCGTCAACCGGGTGTGGCAGTGGCACTTCGGCCGCGGGCTCGTCGAGTCGCCGAACGATTTCGGGTTCATGGGGAGCGAGCCGAGCCACCCCGAGCTCCTCGACTGGCTCGCCTGCTGGTTCCGCGACGAGGGGCACGGCTCGCTCAAGGCCCTCCATCGGCTCATCCTCTCGAGCGCCACTTGGCAGCAGGCGGTCGCCTTCGACACCGATGCCGCCGCCATCGATGGCAACAACCATTTCCTCTGGCGCGCCCACCGGCGCCGGCTGACAGGTGAGCAGCTTCGCGACACACTCGTCGGCCTCGGCGACAGCCTCGACCTCACGATGGGAGGCCCGGCCGTCGTCCATTTCCTCGACAAGGGGAAGGCGACATTCATGCCCGATGGCGGAGCCCCGGCGTTTCTCGACTACGAACACTTCCCGGTCGATGCTCCCGCCCACCGCCGCCGCGCGATCTACCGTTTCGTCTTCCGCACCGTCCCCGATCCCTTCATGGATGCCCTCGACGTCCCCGACGGCGGGCAGCTCGTGCCGGTTCGCAACGAATCGACGACCGCGGTCCAGGCCCTCGCCCTCCAGAACGATCCCTTCGTGCTCCATCAAGCCGGGCGGTTCGCGGCCCGGATCGAAGACCGAATCGGTGTGCAGGGAGATGCCGCGGCGCGCATCGATGCCCTCTTCCGCCATCTCCTCCTCCGCTCCCCCTCGGCCGAGGAGCGGGCGCTGCTGGCAGCGCACGCCGATCGCCACGGCCTCGCCGCCGCCGCCCACCTCCTCCTCAACACCAACGAGTTTCTCTACCTCGACTGACGCGATCGTTCGCCGCTTCCCCCAAGCGTCCCCTTCCCACGCATGCCACCGAGCCCCCAAAACTCCCGTCGAGAGGTCTTGAAGACGCTTTCGAGCGGGCTCGGGGGGATTGCCTGCGCGATGCTCGCGGCGGAGGAGGCCGGAGCCGCGGCGCCGTTTCTCCATGGCGGCAAGCCGCGGGCAAAGCGCGTCGTCGAGCTGTTCATGACCGGTGGGGCGAGCCAGTGCGATCTCTTTGATTACAAGCCGCGGCTCGAAGCCCTCCATGGCCAGCCGTTCGATCCGGGGGCCGGGAAGCGCGTCGAGGCGAGCATCAGCACGCCCGG
>CANGGC010000122.1 GCA_947453125.1 Planctomycetaceae bacterium
CACCTGCCTCGACATCAACGCCGACAAGATTGCCCGGCTCAATCGCGGCGACATCCCGATCTACGAGCCTGGGCTCGAGGAACTCGTCGAACGCAACGTCCGCGCCGGGCGTCTCCGTTTCACCACCGACACCGCGGCGGCCGTGAGTCGGGCGGAGATCGTCTTTCTCGCCGTCGGCACCCCGCCGGCGGCTGACGGCTCGGCCGATCTCACCGCCCTCTGGCGGGTGACTGAATCGATCGCTCCGCACCTCGATCCGGTGGCGCTGGTCGTCACGAAGAGCACCGTCCCGGTCGGTACCTGTGCCGGGATCGAGGCCCGATTGCTGGCCGCGACGGGCCGGCCCTGTCGGGTGGCGAGCAATCCGGAGTTCCTCAAGGAAGGGGCCGCGATCGACGACTTCCAGCGGCCCGACCGGGTCGTCGTCGGAGTCCGCTCCGCCGCCGATGGCGAGTTGCTCCGGAATCTCTACGCCCCCTATCTCCGCACGGAGCACCCGTTCCTGGCGATGTCGCCGGAGAGCGCGGAGATGACGAAGTATGTCGCCAACGCACTGTTGTCGACAAAGATCAGCTTCATCAACGAGGTGGCGAATCTCTGCGAGCGGATCGATGCCGACATCGACGATGTCCGTCGCGGGATCGGGCATGACAACCGGATCGGCTTCGCCTTCCTCTTTCCGGGCGCCGGGTATGGCGGCAGTTGTTTCCCGAAGGATGTCCAGGCCCTGGCGGCGATGGCCCGGGCCCAGGGGCTTTCGCCGCGCGTCCTCTCCGCCGTTCACGACACCAACGTCGCCCAGAAGCAGGTGCTCGGCGCCAAGCTCGATGCCCACTTCGGGGGCCGGTTCGCCGGCCGCCGCGTGGCGTTGTGGGGGCTGGCCTTCAAGCCCCGGACCGACGACATCCGCGACGCCCCGGCGCTCGATCTCATCGACCACCTCCTCGCCGGTGGGGCGACGGTTGCCGTCCATGATCCCGAGGCGATGGCGAACGTCCGGGCCATCTACGGCGACCGCCTGACCTACGCGGATCGCCCGATGGAAGCGCTCGACGGGGCCGACTGTCTCGTGATCGTCACCGAGTGGGGGGAGTTCCGTCGGCCCGACTTCGACGAGATGGCCTCGCGGCTCGGGGCGAAGGTCATCTTCGACGGACGCAACCTCTACTCGCCGGCCGAGATGCGGTCGCGCGGCTTCACGTACCACTGCATCGGCAAGGCGCCGATCCTCCCGGGCTGATTGGGGACGGCGTGAACGAGGGACGCGTGAACGATCACGATCGAGCGGAGCAGGGGGGGGGCGCTCCTCCGGTGCGTTGGACGGAGCAGGCGACCTCGGATGGGGCCCGGGCCGGCACGCTCGTCACCCCCCGCGGATCGGTCCCCACGCCACTGTTCATGCCCGTGGCAACGGCGGCGACGGTGAAGGGGGTCGACATCGGGCGGGTCGCCGGTACTGGCGCCGGAATGGTGCTCGCCAACGCCTACCACCTCCACCTTCGCCCCGGCGAGGAGATCGTCGAGGCGGCCGGCGGAGTCGCGCGGTTCATGGGATGGAACGGGCCGATGCTCACCGACAGCGGTGGGTTTCAGGTGTTCAGCCTCGCCAAGCAGGTGAAGGTGACCGAGGAGGGGGCGTTCTTCCGCTCGCATCTCGACGGCCGGGCGATCGCCTTCACGCCGGAGGCGTCGATGCGCATCCAGGAGCGGATCGGCGCCGACGTCGCGATGCAACTCGACCATGTCATCGCCCTCCCCGCCGATCGGGAGGCCGTCGCCGATGCGATGGATCGCTCGATCCGCTGGGCCGAGCGCTGCCGCATCGCCCACCAGCGCCCCGATCAGGCGCTGTTCGGCATCGTGCAGGGGGGGCTCGATCCCGATCTCCGCGCCGAGAGCGCCGCCCGGCTCCAAGAGATCGGCTTTCCGGGGTATGCCGTCGGCGGGCTGTCCGTCGGCGAGGGCCCCGAGGCGATGGTGGCGACGCTCAGAGCCACCGTGCCCCGGCTCCCCGCCGACCGTCCCCGATATCTCATGGGGGTGGGGCAACCGGCGGACATCATCCAGGCGATCGGCACCGGGATCGACATGTTTGATTGCGTCCTCCCCACCCGCTGCGGTCGCAATTCGCTCGTCTACACCTTCTCGGGTCCGATTCGCCTCCGCAACGCCCGGCATGCCCGCGATCGCCGGCCGCTGGAGGCCGATTGTCCCTGCCCCGCCTGCCGGCACGGGCGCGACTACCTCCGCCACCTGTTCCTTGCCGGTGAAATGCTCGGCCCGGTGCTCGCGTCGATCCACAACCTCACCTTCTACCAGCGGCTCGTGGCCCGACTCCGGGAGGCGGTGGTGGCCGGGCGTTTCGAGGCCGTCGCCCGGGGAATGCTCGACAGCCTGCTGGCGGGGGAGGAACGGGGCTGATTCGGTGGGGATCAGGCGGATCAGGGTGGGCCCGGTCATTGGCCGCCCCTGATGGGGTCCGGACGGCCCGTCGTCCGGCCGGGCCGTGTGTCGCTCTTGTCGGTCGTGCGTTAAGACCGATACATTTGCGGTTTTCCCCCCGCACGGTGGCATCCCGCGCCCCCGTTCCGTCCGCCCGCAGGGTCCCCCTCATACCATGCCGAGTTTCTCCCCTCCGACAGCCGCTGCCTTGTTGTTCGGAGAGCAGGGTCCGGCGACCCCGACGCAAATGCTCCTCCAGGTCCTGCCGTTCCTTCTCGTGGGGCTGGCTGCCTGGACGTTGCTCTACAAGCCGGAACGCGAGCGGATGAAGCGGCAGCAGGATCTCCTGTCCGGGCTCAAGAAGAACGACCGTGTCCTCACCTCGGCGGGCATCTACGGCACCGTGGCCAACGTCGACCGGGAATCCGGTCGCGTGACCCTCAAGGTGGATGACGCCGCCAACGTCAAGATCCAGGTGGCCCTGTCGACGATCGCGTCGGTGCTCGACGGATCGACGGAGTCTGCCGCAACGAGCGGGTGACTTTTCCATCCGGTACCCGCCCCACTCCCGAATCCCGATCCGCATCGAAAGTGAGTCTGCGACCCATGCTTCCGCTCCTCGTCCTTCCCCTCGCCCAGGCCGCCGTCGCTGCCGCCCCCGAAGTCGCCGCTGCCACCACGGCAGCCACCGCACTCCCCTGGTGGCGGGTGGGCTATGGCGTCTGGCTGCTTGCGCTGCTCACGATCCTGGTGCCGACGATCCTCTCCTGGTTCCTCGCCAAGGCGCTGCGGGCCTCCGACATGTGGGGACGCCTCGCCACCGTGCTGACGGCGCTCGTCGCCGGCCTGGCGATCATCGCGATGGGGTGGCCGCCCCGCCTCGGCATCGACCTCAAGGGAGGCGTGATCCTCGTCTATGAAGTCGATGGCTCGAAGCAGGTCGGCGGTCAGGTCGAAGATGCGATCGGGAAGATCGAGTCGCTCCTCACCGCCCGCGAGGGGCGCCTCGGCACCGCCACCCGTACGTCCGACGGCAGGATCGGCGTGAAGCTCGAGACCACCGACGCCGCCTCCCGGGCGTCGTTCGTCGACGGCGTCGAGAAGCTCGACTTCGGCGGTGCGAAGGTCCGGCTCGCAAAAGCCCCGTTGGCCGCGGATTCCCTCGATTTGGAGTTCGACGTCGAGGGGCGGTCGGCGGCGGTCGACATGGACAAGCTCGTCGCGGCAGTGGCCCGCCGTGTCAATCCGGGCGGACAGAAGGAAGTCACCGTTCGCCGATACGGCCTCGACCAACTCGAGGTCATTGTTCCGGAGGTCGACCAGTCGGAGGTCGATCTCATCAAGAAGATCGTGTCGAGCGCCGGCGTCCTCGAGTTCCGGATCACCGCCAATCGGGACGATCCCCGCCATCGCCGCGTCATCGAATTGGGTGAGCGTTCGATCGGTGAGACCGTCATCGACGGCGGCGGTCCGATCGGGCGGTGGATCGAGCTCGATACCACGAAGTTCCCGGCGGATGAAAACCGGGGGCTCGTGACCCGTAACGCCTCCGACGGCAGCGTCGAAGTGCTCGTGGTCCTCGACCGCTTCGACGTCACCGGTGGCTACCTGACGCGCGCTGTGTCGAGCTTCGATCCGCAGTCGCTCGCGCCGTGCGTGAACTTTTCATTCAATTCGGCGGGTGCGAGCCTGTTCGGCGTCCTCACCAGCAGCAATCTCCCCGATCCGGCCAACCGCCTCACCAGCCGGCTGGGGATTGTCCTCGACGGCGTCCTCCTTTCCGCTCCGGCGATCCGCAGCACGATCTCGTCGAGCGGTCAGATCACCGGCAACTTCGAACAGCGCGATGTCGAGTCGCTCGTCGGCGTCCTCAATGCCGGTAGCCTGCCGGCCGCCCTCTACAGTGAGCCGATCAGCGAACAGCGGATCAGCCCGCAGCTCGGTGCCGACACGATCCGCTCCGGGGCCCGGGCGATGCTCCTGGCAACGATCGTCGTCCTCGCTTTCATGCTCGCCTACTACCGCTTCTCCGGCCTCGTGGCCGATCTCGCGGTGGTTCTCAACATCATCCTCGTCGTCGCCCTGATGATCTCGATCAAGGCGGCGTTCACGCTCGCCGGGCTTGCGGGGCTCGTGCTCTCGGTGGGCATGGCGGTCGACGCCAACGTGCTCATCTACGAGCGGATGCGCGAGGAGACCGACCGCGGTGCGGCCCTGCGGATGGCGATCCGCAACGGCTTCCAGCGTGCCTTCTCGACGATCCTCGATTCAAACCTGACGACCGTCATCACCGGCGTCGTCCTGTTCTTCATTGGCACCGATCAGCTGAAGGGCTTCGCCGTCACCCTCATCCTCGGCCTGCTCCTCAACCTGTTTACGGCCGTGTTCTGCTCCCGCGTGATGTTCGATCTCGCCGAGCGGAACGGTTGGATCCGTCAGCTCAACATGGCCAGGATCTTCGGGGTGACGAACTTCGAGTTCGTCCGCTGGGTGCGGCCGGCGATCCTCGGTTCGGCGTTGTTCATCCTCGCCGGCCTGGCCGCGGCGGCCCAGCGTGGACAGGGGCTGTTCGACATCGATTTCACCGGCGGCACGAGCGTCCAGGTGGCCTTCAAGCCGGGGACGGCCCCCGACATCGCCGACGTCCGGGAGGCCGTCAAGGCGCTCCCCAACACGGCAGTGAGTGCGGTGACCGTCGAAGGGGAATCGCAGGCGCGGTTCAAGATCGACACGTCGCTGCGTGACACCGCCGAGGTGCAGCGGACGCTCCAGACGGTGTTCCCCGACAGCCTCCTCACCTATGAGATGTCGTTCGCGGATGTCGCCACGGCGCCAGCCGCCGAAGGACAGGCCGCCGATTCAGCCCGGACGACCGCGACGCTCACCTTCCCCGCGAAGATCAATCAGGCCACGTTGCGGGAGAAGATCGAGGCCACCCTGGCGGCCGAAGGGGTGGGGGCGGTGCCGTTTGCCGTCGAGTCCCCCGGCGCCGTGGCCCGATCGAAGCCATACGAGACCTGGACGCTCTCCTCGGGCATGGATGCCGAGACAACGACACGTGTCCTCGGGAAGATGAAGAGCGATCTGGCCGGTACGCCGGTCTACCTGTCAGCCAACTCGATCGGTGGCAAGGTTGCCGGGAACACGAAGGTCACGGCGGTTTACGCGCTCCTGGCCAGCCTGGGGATGATCGTGCTCTACGTCTGGCTGCGGTTCCAAAATGTCGCCTTCGGTCTTGCGGCGGTCGTGGCCCTCATCCACGACGTCCTCGTGGCGGTCGCCTGCCTGGCGATCTCGCACTACGTAACGCCGTTCCTCGGTTGGGCGCTCGTCGACGACTTCAAGATCAGCCTCGATGTCGTCGCCGCGCTGCTCACGATCATCGGATTCTCGATCAACGACACGATCGTGATCTTCGACCGTCTCCGCGAACTGCGGGGCAAGGCGCAGTACGTGACCGCCCCGATGATCGACAAGGCAGTCAACCAGACCCTCAGCCGCACGGTCCTCACCTCCGGCACGGCGTTCCTGGCGACCTTGATCCTCTTCCTGTTTGGCGGATCGGGGATCCATGCCTTCGCCTTCACGATGCTCGTGGGCATCATCACAGGCACCTACAGCACGATCTACATCGCCTCCCCGATCGTGCTCTGGCTGCAGCGGTGGTTTGCCGAGGCACCCGCCGGTGCAGCGGCTTCCCGTGCCGCGGGCACTGCCTGAGATCTGTCGGCCCCGGGGGAGAATCGTCCCCTGGGGCCTGCGACTTTGCCGACGATGCGGGTCGCGGCACCCTGGCCAACGGGGATTGAAGTCGCGTCGCGCCCCGGTCGGGCCACGTCCCGATCATCCACGGGCTAGAGTTTTCCCGGATGGCTCGCTTTCCGCACGAGGCCTCGGGGATACCGGATCGATGATGCGCACCGTCAGGTTTCTGACTGGGTTAGTGATGGTCGTGACCGGGGTCTCCCTCGCAACGCCGATGGCCACCCGACTCGTCGAGGCCCAGTTGGGCGGGGACAGTGCCGTCGCGTTGGCTAAAGATCCGGCTGCTGAGCCGGCTGGCCCCGCAGCCTGGGCGGGAGCGGGCCCGGTTTCAATTGCGGCCCCCGCGGGGGCCGGTGGATACTGCATTCCAGACACCCGCTCCGCGGTCGTCGGCGCTCCCGAATCGGCCGCGCCGCCCGAATCGGCCGGCCCTCCCCTCCCGGCCAACGAACTCCAGACACCCTCGGCGGGCTATCAGCCTCCGCCCCCGCCTGACCTGCTTCCGGCGGCGCCTGCCGATCTGTCGCTCGCCCCTCCCGCCTTCAACAGCACCTACCGCTCGACCCTCGACGTCCCGCCGCCCCCGCTCCTCGACGTCGCCGCGCCGGCTCCGCTGGCCGTGAGCACGCCTGCGCGTGAAGGTGCGACGACGCTGGCGGTGGGGCACATGTCGGGGGGAGGGGTGATCCACACCGTCTCGGCCGAGATCGCGTCGGCACCGGGCTTCGCGGCCTCTTCGCCGGTCTCCGGCCTGCCGCCGGCAGCGGCAGTGGCGCCGTCGGCTGCTGCCAGCACCTACACGATCCGGGACGGCGACGATCTCACTTCGATCGCGACCCGCCTCTACGGCCACCCCGGCGCTGCGGAGGCGATTTGGTCGGCCAACCGCGACCGCCTGACCGATCCGGCGGTTCTGCCGATTGGGCTTTCGCTCCGCATTCCTCCCACCTGGGTTCCTCCCGCGGCTCGGCAGCG
>CANGGC010000123.1 GCA_947453125.1 Planctomycetaceae bacterium
GGTTCCGGGATCCAGCAATGGATCTCGAGGATGCGTCGCCCGGAACGTTCCGGACGAAAACACTCGACAGCGAGAGGACCTCGTCATGCCGATCGGACACTTGTCGATTCGGATCAACACCCGTCGTCGCGATCACCATCTCTGGCTCAACAACGGCGGCGTGTATTGGGTGCATTACACCCTGCACTTCGACCAACGGAAGCGTCGCATCCGGCGTTCGCTTCGCACCCGCGACCTCGAGCAGGCAATCGCGCTCCGCGACGAGCTCTTTGCCCACATCCGCGAGCACGGCGAGTTCGTCGCATCGCGGCGGGAAGACCCCGGTGTCTCGCGACTGCTGATGGCGAGTGTGATGCCGGTCGCTGCCGCGTGGTGGCGTGTTGGTGCTTGAACCTCAAACCGAAGGAGATCATCGATGTCAGAGTCTGAAGGAAATCGCGGAGGCAAGCCTTCGCCAATCCCGCGAAAAACGCCTTCACTCCCCGGAAAACGCCAAACAGAAGGTACCCCCGGCAGGGATCGAACCTGCGACCTGAGCTTTAGGAAAGCTCCGCTCTATCCAACTGAGCTACGGGAGCAAAACGCCCGAGCGCGGCTTGGTGGCCACGGCCAGACTCCGGTCATCGTACGGCCCCTCACCCCTGCCAACAAGAACGGCTGCCGAAGGCCCGCCCGTCCGGAAATCCGGCGGCCAGACGATGGCTGCGGGCTGTCGGATGGCGGGCTGCTGGCTGCTGGGCTCGGGGGGCAGCGTTCCGTCAGAGAAGCTCCGACAGGATCCGACCGCGGTCCACCAGCGGATGCGGCCGACCGGTCACGTCGGTCAGCGTCGTCGCCTGCGGATCAATGCCCAGGCAATGCCAGATCGTCGCCGTCACGTCCTTGAACGTCACCGCCCCGCCGAGCGGCGCTCCACCCCACCGGTCCGTTTCGCCAAGGACACGCCCGCCACGGATCCCGCCGCCCACAAGGAGCGCCGGCGACACCGCCGGCCAGTGATCCCGACCGCCGTCTTTGTTGATCTTCGGAGTCCGACCAAACTCCCCCCACACCACCACAATCACGTCGTCGAGCATCCCCCGCTCCTCGAGATCGAGCACCAGCCCCGAGAGCCCGGCGTCGAGAATCGGCAGCACCTGCCGCAGACGGGGATAGTTGCCGGCATGGGTGTCGAAGTCGCTTAAAGAGATGCTCACGCACCGGACCCCCGCCTCCACCATCCGCCGGGCGAGGAGAAACTTGAGCACCGCCCGCGGCCCGTCGGCGGTCTCGAAAGGAGGCAGCTCCGGCGTCGTCATCCGATACCGGGCAAGCACGGCCGGCGACTCCGACTCCAGATCGAGCGCTGCCGCCACCCGCCCCGATGTCAGAATCCCGATCGCCTGATCGCGAAATCGATCCCCCGCCTGGAGTGAATCCGTCGTCGCGAGCCGCTGCTTCCAGCCATCGAGCGATTGCAAAAGCTCCCGACGACTGCCGAGCCGGTCGACCGACAGCGACGGAGAGAGCGAGAGTGACGTGGCGAAGTCGCTGCCACGGGCAGCAAGCTCCCCCACCATCCCCGGCTCGAGCGGACGGGCGAAGAGATCACCGAGGTCGGGGCGGAACGGACCATGCGCGGGCCCGAGGAAACCGGGGCGGGCGCTGTTGCGCACCATTCCCCGCCCCTGCTGACAGTCGACAAACAGCGGCGCCGTGTCACCCGGGCGACCATGGAGCTTCGAAAGGACCGAGCCGATCGCCGGCCAGCCCCCCTGCGATTTCAGATGCTCCGGGTCGTAGCCCGACTGACACTGAAAGGCATCGTGCTGACCGGCCGAGCCAACGACGGCACGGAGAAACGCAAACCGGTCGGCAAGCCTGGCGAGCCCAGGCAACAACTCGCAGACGTGAATCCCCGGCACCGCCGTGGCGATCGCCGAAAACTCGCCGCGCACTTCCGCAGGCCCATCGGGCTTCATGTCGATCGTGTCCATCTGCGGCGGCCCGCCGTCGAGATGAACATGGATCACCGACCGCCGCACGGCGGCAGGAGTGGCATCGGCCCGGAGCAGATCGACAAGCGACAGCCCCCCAAGACCGGCCAGGCCCGCCGTGAGCAGGCCACGGCGCGACGGCCGAGGGCAGGAAGAGGCGAGGCGGCTCGGTGAGGATCTTGACATCGCGGTGACGGTCGGAGGCGAGAGGACGCTTGGCTGCCGAGATGAAAAAGTATCGCACGGCCTGCCGGCCAATGTCAGCCCCGGACCAGACGCCGCCACAGCCCCTGGAGCGAGCGCCACGTGGGCCCGCCGGCGTGGCGGACCAGATCGACCGGGTCATGCTCGCCGAAGGTGCGCCAGACGCCGTGGCGGTTGGTGAGCAGCTCAAAGGCCCCCATCCGAAACGGATAGGGGAGATCGACCGTCGGCGGGCCCGGCTCTCGCGGCGGAGGCCAGGCGAGCCCGTGCCCTTCCTCGAACGCCGCGCGGATCGCCGGGGCCGGATCGTCGCCGAAAAGCCGCGACGCCTCCACCCAGACGTTCGGCCGGAGGTCGGCCTCAATGAACAACAACCGGCCATCGGTGCGCCGACGCAGCGCGCTGATGTTGACGAAGCCGTCGAGGCCGAGACTCGCGCTCACGCGGACGAGATCGTCGAAGACTTGCCGATCGAGCGCCGAGAGTCGGGTGTAGCGACGCAGGATCGAGACGCCGAACCGGCTTCCGACGGTCTTCATGGAGAGGTTGTGGACGAAGTGCACCGGACAGCCACCGCGGAAGAAACCGGAGAGATCGAGCAAGTCGCCGTCGATCAATTCCTGGACGAGCAGCGGGAGCCGGAGGGACCGCGCCGCAAGCGCCTCCGCCTCCGCACGCGAGCCGCATGGGAACACCCCCTGCCCCCCGCCTGACTCGTCGACCTTCACCACGAGCGGATAGCCAAGCCCATCGCAGGCGGCGACGAGGGCACCGGCTGATTCGACGACGGCGAACCGGGGCGCGGCCACGCCGGCCTTCTCGAGCGCCCGCGCGAGCCCCACCTTTGACCCGACATGATCGAGATGCTCTGGGCCTGTGATCGGTAGGAGCCGACACTTTGCGGCATCATCGATCGCGGCGTCGCGGACCTGACGGATGAGATCGTCGTCGCAGGGAACGACCAGACCGCCGGTGCGCGCTTGCCACTGAAGCGCCGCCTCGATCCAAAGAGGGGCCGGCTCGAAGGGATAGACACACTGCACCACCCCCGCACGGGCCAGACGCCGGTCGCTCGAGATGGCGTCGCAGCGGAAGCCAGCCCGCGACAGGAGGCGGGCCACAGAGCGCATTTGATGCCGCGAATGGCCGATGAGGAGCGCGGTGGAGGGCGATGGAGATGGCGGCGGGCAGCTTGGCATCGGGAGAGCGCCGCGGGGGGAGAGGCAGGATTTGACGGCTGTCAGGTGGAAGTCCCTTTGAGGAGTATGATGGGGTCTCCCCCCTGGAATGGTCGCCATGCGCGGATTCCTCAAACTCCTCCTCGGCCTCGCGGTCCTCGCCGGCGCCATGGCGGCGGGCTGGCAGCCGGCCCGCGTCTGGTGGGCCGCCCGCACCCGGCCGAAGTTCGATACGCTCGCCGCCGAACGGGGCGACGTCATCGAGGTCATCAACTCCACCGGCACGATTGAGCCGGTGCAGTCAGTGCATGTCGGGGCCTTCGTCTCCGGCCCGATCGTCGGCATCCAGGCCGATTTCAACGGCGAGGTGAAGGAGGGGGATCTCCTCGCCGAGATCGATCCCCGCACCTACCGGGCGTTTGTGGCGCGCGATCAGGCCGTCCTCTCCTCCCGGCGGGCCGAACTCGAACGGGGCGAGGCCCGCCTCCAGCACGCCCGCCGCGATGAGGACCGGGCCCTCACCCTCAAGGAGCGAAACACCAGCTCGATCTCCGATGCCCAGGTGGACGAAGCCCAGTTCAACCGGGTGGCGATGGAGGCCGAGATCGTCATGGCGAAGGCGGCGATCGAGCAGGCCGAAGCCAATCTCGACATGTCACAAGCCAACCTCGATTACACGAAGATCCTCGCGCCTGTCTCGGGAATCGTCATCGACAGGAAGGTGGAACTCGGCCAGACGCTCGCCGCCCAGTTTCAGACGCCGGAGCTGTTTGTCATCGCCCCCGACATGCGCCGCGAGATGCGGATCTTCGCCTCCGTCGACGAGGCCGACATCGGCCAGATCCGCCTCGCCCAGGAATCGGGGAAGTCGGTGCAGTTTGCCGTCGATGCGTATCCGGGGGAGGTGTTCGAGGGAAAGATCGCCCAGATCCGCCTCGCCTCGACGACCACCCAGAACGTCGTCACCTATCCGGTCGTCCTCTCCACCCCCAACCCCGAGCTCAAGCTCCTCCCCGGGATGACGGCCGAGATCTCGTTTCAGGTTGACCGGCGCGACGGCGTGATCAAGGTGCCCAACGCCGCCCTCCGCTTCTATCCCATCCGCGATCATGTCCGGGAGGCCGACCGGGCGATCCTCGATGGCACGGCGATGGAGGCCGACGATCAGGCCCGCGGTGAGGCCCCTTCAGCGACCGCCCGGGCCGAGGCGGAGGGGGAGCGGAAGCGGCGGCACGTGTGGGTGGTCGAGGCCGACGGGCTCCTCCGCGGCATCCCGGTCACATCGGGGATCGGCGACCACCGCGCGACCGAGATCGTCTCCGGTGACGTCGAGCCGGGGCAGAGGCTCGTCGTCGGGGTCGCGCCCAAGGACGATTGATCTGAGGTCGAGTGGTCCAAGGGGGCGACAACTGAACGTCGGATGTCGGGAGGGGCCATGGTCACGCTGCAACTCGCCTTTCGGTCGCTCCAGAAGAACCGGCTCCGCGCCCTCCTCACCGTCCTCGGAGTGGTGATCGGCATTGCCGCGGTGACGACGCTCGTCTCCGTCGGCCAGAGCGCCGCCGAGATGATCCGCGGGCAGTTCTCGGCGATCGGCACGAACGTCATCGTCGTCATCCCCGGCACCGGCGAACGGGGGGGGGTGCGCCAGGGGCCGCTCCAGACGCTCTCCCAAGGGGATGTCGATGCGATCGCCACCGAGTGCCAAAGCGTGCTCGCCGTCACGCCGCTGGTGGCCGCGGCCGGCCAGGCGATCCATGCCGGCACCAACTGGAGCCCGAAGCAGATGTTCGGGGTCGGGGTTGACTACCCGACGGTGCGGAGCTGGCTGGTCCGCCGCGGCGGCTTTTTTAGCGAGCGCGACGTGGCAGGGGCGGAGAAGGTTTGCGTCCTCGGCACCACCGTCGCGTCGCGGCTGTTCCAAACGGCCAACCCGATCGGCGGCATTGTCCGCATCCGCAACATCCCCTTCCGGGTCATCGGGGTGCTCGAGAAGAAGGGGGCAAACATCGTCGGCGACGATCAGGACGACATCCTCCTCATGCCCTATTCGACGGCCCGCAAGCGGCTGGTGGGGAACGGCTTCAAGGGGGTGCACGCGATCCTCGTCTCCGCCCGGAGTGTCGACGGGATGCGCAGCACGGAGCGCGAGATCCGCCACCTCCTCGCCGACCGCCACCGGATCGCGCCGGGGCAGCCGAACGACTTTCAGGTGCAAAACACGACCGAGATCGCCAAGGCTCTCGGCGTCGTCACCGGCGTGATGACGGCGATGCTCGCCTCGATCGCCGGGATCTCGCTCTTGGTTGGCGGCGTGGGGATCATGAACATCATGCTCGTGAGCGTCACCGAGCGCACCAAGGAGATCGGCCTGCGGATGGCGCTGGGGGCGACCGGCGGCGACATCCTCAGGCAGTTTCTCCTCGAGGCGGTGCTCCTCTCGGCGCTCGGCGGGCTTGTCGGCTTCGCACTCGGCGTGGCCGGGGCGGCCGGCCTGACGATGGCCATCAACGCCTATTCCAGCGGCACCGACTGGCCGATCGTGATCTCGGTGCCGGCCGGCGTGCTCGCGATCCTGTTTGCGGCGATCGTCGGCGTGTTCTTCGGATGGTATCCGGCCAGGCGCGCTGCCCGGCTCGATCCGATCGAGGCGCTTCGCTATGAGTGAGCCGACGCGACGCGGGCTGCTGTCGGCGTGTCGGAGACGATCAGCCCGTCGCGGAGCGTGACGACGCGATCGGCGCTTGCGGCGACTTCCGGATCGTGGGTGACGATGATCACCGTCAGCCCCTGCTCCTGGTTGAGACGGCGAAACAGCGCGATCACATCCTGGCCGGTGCGGCTGTCGAGGTTGCCGGTCGGCTCGTCCCCCATGAGGATCGACGGTCCATTGACGAGCGCCCGGGCGATCGCCACCCGCTGCTGCTGACCGCCGGAGAGCTGCGCCGGATGGTGGTCGAGCCGGTCGGCCAAGCCGACGCTCTCGAGCGCCTCGCGGGCCCGTTTGCGCCGCTCGCGTGCGGGGATTCCGCGGGCGTAGATCATCGGCAACTCGACATTCTCGAGCGCCGACGTCCGCGCCAGGAGGTTGAAGTTTTGAAACACGAAGCCGAGGTGACGATTGCGGACCGCGGCACGTTCGTCCTTGGAGAGCGTCACCACCTCCCGGCCGTCGAGCCGGTAGCTCCCGGACGTGGGACGGTCGAGACAGCCGAGCGTGTTCATGAGCGTCGACTTGCCCGACCCCGACGGGCCGACGAGGGCCACATACTCCCCGCGCTCGATCGCCAGCGACACCCCCTTGAGGGCCTCGACGCGGACCGTGCCGAGGTCGTAGTGCTTCGCGACCGCGGTGACCTCGATGAGCGGCATGGGGGGAGCCGGCGGCGCGGAAGACGCGGAAAACGTGGAAGAACGGATGCTGGCACTGGAGTGCTGGCGCTCCAGTGTAGCGGGCTCGGGACCGCGGTCGGGGCCGGATCGGGGCCTGGTCTTGGTCTGGCCCCGTCCGCAGACGCGAGATTTTCGGAGGAACGCGGTAGGTTGAATCGCAGCGGGCCCCAGGGCGGGCCCGGATTCCTCCGGAGATTGGAACCATCGTGAACAGCATTCGTCGTGGGTTGATGGCGGCGGTGGTGTGCGGGGCGATCGCCTGCGTTCCGCAGTCGGCCAACGCCCAGGGCCTGTGGGTCGGCGGTTGGGGCTGGGGCGGGCCGATGGCGGTCGGCGGCTTCGGCCCGGGGTTCGGGCCAGGCTTTGTCCCGGGGTTCGGCCCAGGCTACGGTCCGGGCGTGTATGGCTTCGGGCCGCGGTATGTCTCGAC
>CANGGC010000124.1 GCA_947453125.1 Planctomycetaceae bacterium
CAAGGACCATGACTGAAGAGCCTTTCGTGGGCGGACGGGGCAGGGCCTCGGCAAGTTTTGCAGTGTAGCAGTCCCCCTCCGGGCGGGCATCGGTCGGGTGGGGCGAAACCCTGCGGAATCGTGGCCGCTGCGGTATCCTTTGAAAACGATGTCCGCGACCTCGCCCACCTTCGACCCGGTCTCCCAGGTCTACCCCGTTTTCCCACTCCCGGGCCGGACTCCGCCGTTCGTCATCCGCCGCCGTCTCCTCCAGGGGGTGCTCTACCTCCTCACCGCCGCCACGACCTTCTCTGCCGGCGTGGTCGGCTGGGAGCCGCTCGTCCTCGGGGTCGATGCCGATGTGGCCGGCGGGCTGGCGGAACACGGCCTCCGCGGGCTTGTCTACATGGTGGCGGTGCTGGCGGTGCTCACGGCCCACGAGGCGGGGCACTTCATCGCAGCGTCGATCCACGGCATTCCGGCCACGCTCCCCTTCTTCCTCCCCGTCCCGGTGCTGCTCACCGGCACGCTCGGTGCCGTCATCGGCATGGAGGGGTCGCGGGCAACGCGCCGCGAGCTCTTCGACATCGCCATCGCCGGGCCACTCGCCGGCCTGGCAATCGCCATTCCGGCCCTCGTGGCGGGGATGGCCTGGGCCGAGCCTGCGGCGGAGAGCCTCTTCGGGCTGCCGATCGCGGGGCACTGGCTGCTGGGGTGGGTGCGTCCCGACATCGCCGCGGGCACGATCCGCCCCAACGCCCTCTTCATGGCCGGCTGGGTGGGGCTCCTCGTCACCGGTCTCAACATGATGCCAATGAGCCAGCTCGACGGCGGCCACGTGATCTATGCCCTCTTCGGCGAGCGGTCGAAGTGGCTGGCCCGCGGAGTGCTCCTGGCAGCTATTTCGACGATCATCGTCACGGGGCGCACGAACTGGACGCTGATGGTGGTGCTCGTGACGCTCATCGGCATCGATCATCCGCCGGTCCGCGACGAAGGGCCGCCGCTCGACTGGCGGAGGACGACGCTCGGGCTCCTGTCGCTGTTGATTCCGGTGCTGACCTTCATGCCGGAGCCGCTGCTGATCGATTGAGCGGGGAGCGTTCCCTTGGCCGTTGGCAGCCGGCCTTTCCCGGGGAAAGAGGCGTTTCGTTGACGCCCCCGCACCCCCTCCGCACAATCGTTCTGCGACCTACGATCTGGCTCGATCCGTCGGTTTCGCCTGCCGCCCGCTTCTCCCCTCATTTCCCCCCTCGTGTCCTTTCAAGGAGGCCTCCCGTGAACTTCATCGAACAGGAAGACCCGGACGTCTGGGCCGCCATTCAGGCCGAGCAGACGCGCCAGCACGAGGGGCTGGAGATGATTGCCAGTGAAAACTTCACCAGCCCCGCCGTCATGCAGGCGGTCGGCAGCGTGCTTACGAACAAATACGCCGAGGGCTATCCCGGCCACCGCTACTACGGCGGCTGCGAGTTTGTCGACAAGGTCGAGGATCTCGCCCGCGACCGGCTCAAGAGCCTCTTCGGCGCCGAGCACGTCAATGTCCAGCCCCACTCCGGCTCCCAGGCCAACGCCGCGGTCTACATGACCGCCATCCAGCCGGGCGACACCGTCCTCGCCTTCGACCTCGCCCATGGCGGCCACCTCACCCACGGCATGAAGCTCAATGCCTCCGGGGTGCTCTACAAGTTTGTCCATTACGGCGTGCGGAAGAGCGATCAGCGGCTCGACTTCGACCAGGTGGCGCGGCTCGCCCGCGAGCACAAGCCGAAGCTCATCGTCGCTGGTGCCAGCGCCTATCCCCGCGAGATTCCCCACGGCACGTTCGCCGAGATCGCGCGGGAAGTCGGCGCCAAACTGATGGTCGACATGGCCCACTACGCTGGCCTCGTCGCCGCCGGGATCCACGACAACCCCGTCCCGGTCGCCGACTTCGTCACGAGCACCACCCACAAGACGCTCCGTGGCCCGCGTGGCGGCATCGCCATGTGCCGCTCTGCCGATGCCAAGATGCTCGATCGCTCCGTCTTCCCGGGGCAGCAGGGGGGGCCGCTGATGCACGTCATCGCCGGCAAGGCGGTCGCCTTCGCCGAGGCCCTGCGGCCGGAGTTCCGGCAGTATGCGATGAAGGTGGTGGAAAACGCCAAGGCACTCGCCGAGGCCCTCGCCTCCGGTGGCGTCCGCCTCGTGAGTGGCGGCACCGACAACCACCTCATGCTCGTCGACGTCACGCCGCTCGGGATCGGCGGCAAGACGGCCGAGCAGGTCCTCGATCGTTGCGGCATTACGTGCAACAAGAACATGATCCCCTTCGACGAACGCAAGCCGATGGATCCCTCCGGCATCCGCCTCGGCACGCCGGCCCTCACCACCCGCGGCCTCGGAGCTGCGGAGATGAAGCAGGTGGCGGCGTGGATCCTGAAAGTGCTCAAGAATCCCGAGAGCGAGCAGGTGATCGCCACCACGCGCCGCGACGTGGCCGAACTGGCCGAGCAGTTCCCGGTGCCGGCGGCGAAGCTCGAGGCGGTCGAGCGATGAGCCCGCAGCCGCTGGGGCAGGGGAGGAGCCTGCGCGGCGAACCGTCGGCCGCGGAGGGCCGTCCTCTCCCCGCGGGGGTCGTGCGGATCGGGCTGGTCCAGTCGGCCTGCACCCCCGACCGGGAGGCAAACGTCTCGCAGGCGCTCGCCGGGATCGCCGAGGCGGCGGGTCTCGGGGCCGACGTCGTCTGCCTCCAGGAGCTGTTCGCCGGAGAGTATCCCTGCCAGGCTGAGGAGCATGCGAAGTTTGCGGAGGCGGAGGGGGTGCCTGGGGCGCTCACCGAGCGCGTCGCTGCGGCGGCAAAGGCGCACGGCGTCGTCGTCGTGGCGAGCGTCTTCGAACGCCGCACGTCGGGGCTGTTCCACAACACCTGCGTGATCTTCGACGTCGATGGCGCGCAGGCCGGGCTCTACCGGAAGATGCACATCCCCGACGACCCGCACTACTACGAAAAGTTTTATTTCACCCCCGGCGACACCGGCTTCATGAGCGTGCCGACCTCGAAGCTCGCCGTCGGGCCGCTCGTCTGCTGGGATCAGTGGTATCCCGAGGCCGCCCGGCTGACGGCGATGGCCGGCGCCCAGGCGATCTTCTATCCGACCGCGATTGGCTGGCTCGACGGCGAGGAGGATCTCCACGTCGCGCAGTACGAATCGTGGGACACGATGCTCCGCAGCCATGCGATCGCCAACGGCGTGTTCGTCGTGGCCGTCAACCGCTGCGGCCGTGAGGGGCCTTTGCGCTTCTGGGGGGCGAGCGTCGTCTATGCCCCGAGCGGCGAGAAGATCGTCAAGCTCACGCATGACGAGCCAGCGACAGTCGTCGTCGACTGTGACCTCGAGCGGATCGAGTGGTCGCGGACGCGCTGGCCGTTCTTCCGCGACCGGCGGATCGACGCCTACGGCGGACTGACGCTCCGCTGGGGGCGGTAGGCCATGACAGCCACGCCGGGCCACAGCGCGCACCCAAAAACCCCGGCGGTGCTCGGCTACCGATTGCCGGCCGAGTGGGAGCCGCATGCCGCCACTTGGGTCGCCTGGCCCCATCGCCGGGCCACCTTCCTCGGCCCCTTCGCCGACATTCCCCGCGCCTACGCCAGGATCATCCGGGCGCTTGCCCGCCATGAACCGGTGAACGTGATCGGCACGGGGGGGGTACTCGACGAGGCGAGCGCCCGTGTCGGCGGGGCCCCCGGCGTGACGCTCGTCGACATCCCCACCAACGACTCCTGGATCCGCGACACGGGCCCGGTGTTTCTCGTTCCGGGGAACGGGGCCGATCTCCCTCCGGCCGCCGTCACCTGGGAGTGGAATGCCTGGGGGGGCAAGTATCCCCCGTGGGACGCGGATGCGCGGGTTGCCCGGTCGATCGCCGCCCGGGAGGGCTGCACGATCTTCGCCCCGGGGCTCGTCCTCGAGGGGGGCGCGATCGAGACCGATGGCGAGGGGACACTCCTCGTCAACGCCCGCTGTGTCGTCACCGACTCACGCAATCCCGGCATCCCGCGGGAGCACCTCGAGGAGATTCTGCGGCAGAATCTGTGCGTCGAACGGGTCCTTTGGACGGGGGGCGAATTGGCCGGTGATGACACCGACGGCCACATCGATCAGCTCGCCCGGTTCGTCAGGCCGGGGGTCGTCGTCGCCGCCCGCCAGCCCGATCGACTCGATCCCAACCATCAGGCGCTCGCTGAGAACATCGCCCTTCTCGAGAGCCTCTCCGATGCGAAGGGGCGGAGGCTCGAGGTGATCCCGATCGACATCCCCCCGCGCTTTTCCTACGGCGGGGTGCAGCTGCCGGCGAGCCATCTCAATTACTACGTTGGCAATCGGTTCGTCGCCGTGCCGGTGTTCCACGAACAGACCGACAGCCGGGCCCTCGACACGCTCGCCGCCTGTTTCCCCGGCCGGGTGGTCGAGCCGGTGCCACTCGACGTCGTTGTCCGGGGCCGGGGGGGGCTCCACTGCATCACCCGCGACCAGCCGGCGTGAAGACCGCGTCGGCCGCGGACGTGGAGGGAGCTGTTTCCCCCGGGTTTCCCGTTTTCCCCGGTTGATCTGCTCTTGCCCCATCGGCCCCGGCCAGCCACCATCGTCTTCTCACGACCCCCGGTGCCACCGTGGCGGCCCCGGATGGCCAGCAGTCCCGGCGAGAGAGTGTCGGTATGGAGCAACTCGCAGCGGCAATGCAGGGATTCCTCGTGCTGGTCGCGCGGCTCAGCCTGGCGGCGATCTTCATCGCCAGCGCGGTGGGGAACAAAATCCCGCAGTTCCGGGCCACGGCCGAATACATGAAGACGGAAGGGGTGCCTAATCCCACCTTCGCCCTCTTCGGGGCGATCGGCCTCCTTCTCCTCGGCGGCCTGTCGCTGGTGATCGGAGCCTGGACGCGGATCGGGGCCTTCTTCCTGCTGGTGTTCCTCGCTGCCGCCACCTACTACTTCCACGACTTCTGGCAGTTTGTCGATCCGCTCCAGCGGCAGTTGCAGACGATCCAGTTCCTCAAAAACATCGCCATCGCCGGCGGCCTCATCTCCCTCATTGCCTTCGGCGGCGGGAACTGGAGCGTCGACGGCTGGATTAGCCGCCGTCAGGCCGAGGTCGAGGCCGGGGCCCCCGCCCCGAAGCCGCGGGTGACCGCAAAGGCGACCACTCAGGCGTGAGTCGGCCGCACCGCTGCCATGACGGGCGTCCATCCCTTACGATGCTCTTTCTTCGGGGGGCGTCCGCGCCGGGTTGTCCCTCCTTTGCCCGTTGGGAGGAAACAAACCATGTCGAGGTTCGCCGTCTTTGCCGCCGTCGGGATCGTGGGGGTACTCCTCGGGGGAGTTGCTCGGGCCGCCGATCCGCAACCAGCTCAGGGAAGTTCGACCGCCATGCATGCGCCTGTCGCCACCCCGTTCGGGACGCTCCCTGACGGCCGCACCGTCAACCTCTGGACGCTCGAAGTGCCCGGTGGCTGGAAGGCCACGATCAGCGAATACGGCGCGATCCTTACCTCGCTCCACGTCCCGGCGAAGGAAGCCGGCGGAGCGCCAGTTGATGTCGTCCTCGGCTTCGATTCGGTGGAGCCCTATGCCAAGGGGCATCCGTACTTCGGCGCCACCTGTGGTCGGGTCTCGAACCGGATCGCCAAGGGAGCCTTCGAGATCGACGGCAAGGCTTACACGCTTGCCACCAACAACGGCGTTAACCACCTCCACGGCGGCAACGTCGGCTTCGACAAGCATCTCTGGAAGGCCGTCCCGCATCTCGCCGGCAACACCCCTTCGCTCGAGCTCACGACCGTCTCGCCCGACGGCGAAGAGGGCTACCCCGGCAAGCTCACCGCGAAGGTCGTCTACACGCTCAACCCCGCCGGCGAACTGATCGTCGACATGTCGGCCACGACCGATGCTGCGACGATCGTCAACATGGTCCATCATTCCTACTGGAACCTGGCCGGGCAGTCGTCGGGCCACGTCGGACCGCAGCAGCTCACCGTCAACGCCGACACCTACCTCCCGGTCGACGACGGCGGCATCCCCACCGGCGCGCTTGCCAAGGTGGAGGGGACGCCGTTCGACTTCTGCCCCGAGCGCAAGCCGGCCGGCACGCTTGCCGCCGCGATCGACGCCCTTCCCGCCAGCGCCGATGGTACGAATCCAGGCGGCGTCGATCACAACTACGTGCTCCGTGGCTGGAAGCCCGATGGGACGTTTCGGAAGGCGGCCGTCCTCAGGGATCCCGCCAGCGGCCGACAGATGGAGATCCTCACCGATCAGCCCGGCGTTCAGGTCTACACCGGCAACTACCTCGACGGCACGCTCACCGGCAAGGGGGGCACGGTCTACGGCAAGCACGGCGGCCTCTGCCTGGAGACGCAGAAATACCCCGATTCGATCCATCACGCCGACTGGCCGAGCACTCGTCTCGATCCCGGTCAGACCTATCGCCACCGGATGATCCACCGGTTCACGAAGTGAGGATCGGGACTGCCGCCGCTCGTTCGCCGAGCAGGCTGTGGATGAAGTCTCCGCCGCAGGATGCGGCGGCCGACACACCCAAAAATCTTGGTTGTTTTGGGTGTTAAGTGGAAAAAGGTCATGGATGACTTTTTCCACGGAAAGCTTGAACCTGGAGCCCCTGCATGGTCTTCCCAGTCGCCGACGACAACTCCGATCGGACGCTCTTTCCGCTCGTCACGATCGCGCTGATCGCTCTCAACGTGTTCGTGTTCGTTGTGCTCCAGGGGATGGGGGAGAACGACGACGTCACGCTCGCCTACTGTCAGGTGCCGGCGGAGATCCTTTCCGGCCGTGACATCGTCACCGAGCCGAGTGTCCGCGAGATCGCCGTTCAGGGCCAACACCTCTCCGTGTCTGTGCCGGGTCTGCGACCGACGCCGATCCCGGTCTGGCTGACGCTCCTCACCGGCATCTTCATGCATGGCAGCGTCATGCACCTCCTCGGGAACATGTGGTTTTTGTGGCTCTTCGGCGACAACGTCGAAGACTGCATGGGGCATGTCCGCTACACGCTCTTCTATCTCGCCACCGGGATCATCGCGTCGCTGGCCTTCGTGGCCACCAACGCCACGGGCGAGGCGGCGCTCACTCCCTGCCTCGGGGCGTCGGGGGCGATCTCGGGTGTGCTCGG
>CANGGC010000125.1 GCA_947453125.1 Planctomycetaceae bacterium
GACATGGGCAGGGTGCGCGATTCGATGCGCAATCTTCCAGAAGCGATGCGCGATCAGGTGCGGCGCGACTTCGGGCGCCTCATGGAGGCCGGCGAAACGGCGCAGGTGAACTCGTTCTTCCTCGTGCCGCCCGCTCAGCGTCAGGCCGAACTCGACCGCCGCATCAAGGCCGAGGACGACGCTCGGAAGAAGCGGGCCGCCGACCGGGCCAAGGGGGGCAACCGCGGGAGCCCTCGTGGAACCGCCGGGGGACCGCCCGGCGGCGGGCGTCCCGCCGATAATCAGGTGGCCGGCAATCGAGGCCCCGGCGGGGGCGGAACGGGTGGCCGCGGTCCTGGCGGCGGTGGCCCAGGTGGCGGAGGTTCTCCGCGGGGCGGATTCTCCGAGGACGATCGCAACAATCGCCGCAAGTCGATGCTCGACAACTCCGACCCGGAGCAGCGCGGACGACGGGCCGAATACCGTCGTCAAATGGATGAGCGTCGCCAGCAGTCCGGCGGCGGCACCGGCGGCCGCGGCCGGTAATTCCCGTCGCCGCGCTGGCAAAGCCTGACGGTTGGGTGGCCCCTGCCATCCGTACGACCGGCGCAGACTGGCCATTCTGGGTCGAGACTGCGGGCGCAGCATTCGCTCCGCCGATTCCCCTGGTAACGCCCGGTTTCGATCCGGCGGCGCAAGGAGCGCCGCCACGCCGGCGTGGCCTGGGGAACGCCATCATGTGGATGCACGACGCGGCGCAGCTTCACTGGATGAAGCGGGTGACACGCAGCATCCCCTGGCGTCCGGAATGGTTGCGGGGGATTGACGGGAAGAAGTCTGGGCCGGCCGGTTCGGGGGTGAGCGCCCCCCCGATGACGGTGACGGTCCGGACGGTGCCGGACGGGGACACGCCGCGCGGGCCGATGCGCCGCGCAACGCCTTCGTTCCGAGCCAGACTCCGCGTCGCCCGCCCCCGCCGGCACGGGTGAGGGAATGGGGCGGGGCGGCACGCAGGCGAGCCGCCCCGCCGTCCCGACCCCCGCCCCAGGAAGTCTTCGACAAGCCTTTCACACCGCGTTTCCGCCACGACGAGTCGCTCCGAATCCGCCCCGTCAGGGGCGAGAAGACATACACTCCGCACACGGTCCATTCCCACGTCCCTTCCACTTAGGGGTTTTTTCACCATGGCCAAGTCGACGCCCTCCACGACCTCCCCGTTCGCTCATCTCCGCGATCTGTTCACCGCGGCGGAGCGGAAGATCCTCGACTCGAGCTTCGGCACGGCGCTCGCCAACGCCACGCACACGCAGATCGAGGCCGCCGCGAAGCAGTCCCGCGTCCTCCGGGACAAGTGGCGTGATCTGACGGCTGGCCAGGGGCGGAAGACGAAGCGTGCCGCTGCGCCCGTGACGGCAGCCAACAGCCGCAGCAACGAGAAGGCCGACGTTTTCCACGAAGCGGTCGAGCGTCTGGAGAAGCGTCTCGGTGAACTGGCGGCTGCCGTCGGCGGCATCCTCCCAGGCAAGGTGACGACC
This sequence comes from Planctomycetaceae bacterium, assembly GCA_947453125.1. GTDB lineage: Bacteria > Planctomycetota > Planctomycetia > Pirellulales > UBA1268 > QWOP01. The sequence continues at coordinate 1,515 of CANGGC010000125.1, forward strand.
GCCCGTGCCAAGGCGCGCGACAAGAAGATCTCCGGCCGTGCGGCGCGGCGGACCACCGAACGACCGGTCGCTCCCGCGGTACCGGCCCGGAAAATCGCTCCCCCGCCGGTCCGTGCGAAGGTGGCGCTCCCGCCAGCCCCGCGCCGCGGTGCCAAGCCGGCAGCGGCCGTCGTCGCAGCCCCGGTGGTCGCGCCGGTCGCAAAGTCGGTGAAGCCTGCGGCCCCGGCGAAGCGGAAGGCCGCCAAGCCCGCCGCCACGATCTCGAAGAAGGCCCGCGTCAACCGCGCCGCGCTCACCCCCGCTGCCGGGGCGCAGGGCGTGGCCTTCGACCGCGCCAAGCAGCGTTCGGCCGTCACCGCCGCAAAGGCCGGGCGTCTCAAGCTCGAGGGAGCCAACACGCGCCGTCTCGGCCACACCGTGGCCAGCGGGAAGCGTCAGCAGGCGAAGCGGAACGGCCGCTGATCCGAGTCGCGAAAGCCGGCGAAGTCCCCCGTCAACCGGCGGCGGCCTTCTTCACGGTCTGACGGAAATCCCATGGCGGCACCGGCTCGGGTTGTGACCACAGCCCGAGCCGGCGCGTCTGGGCGTCGGTCTGCAGGGTGGCGAGCGTCGGGTCGCGGGAATAGTCGGAGTAGTGCCAGGCATTGCCGGTGGCGACCTGCTGGCGGTTGACGTCGACGCCGTTGACCTGCATGTGGGCGATCCAGCGTCCATACCGATCCTTCCCCTCTTCCGACACGGTCACCGTCTTGCCGAAGACCATCTCGGCGAGCGCCTCACGCGACACCTTGCCGTAGTCCTGACCGAGCTCCGGGGCGTCGATCTCGGCCAGCCGCACCTTCTGCTGCGTGTTCGTCTCGTCGAGGCAGGTGAGCGTGTCGCCGTCGTGGACGCCGACGACCCGCCAGACATGGGTGCTCCCGCGGTTGGGAGCGGGATTGGAGAGCGACTCCATGGCCGGCTGCGGCGGCGCCGGATCGGACGAAGCCTGCGGTGACGTGCTGACCGGCGTCATCGGCGGGGCCGATGCCGGCGGCGGCGGGATCGACGCGGTGTGCGGAGTGGCTTCGGTGGCCGCAATCGCCCCGGCGGCTGCCGCAGTACCAGCCGCGACGGCCGGCGCCGCGTCGAAAGTCGACGGAGCCTGAGACGTCGGCGCCGACACCCACTGCGTCGCCGCCGTCTGCGGCACCGGCGCCGCCTGTGGCACCGGCGCCGCCTGTGGCACCGGTGGCGGTGCGACGACAGCCTGAGGCGGAGCCGCGGGCGCCTGAGCCATCATTGGCGCTGGCGCGGCGAGCGGGGACGGCGGCGGCACGACCGACTGCCCGGCGAGCGCCGGGGCACCGGCGGGATATTGGTAGGGGACCGGCGCGGAGCGCATCACCGGGAGGGCAGCGACCACCGGCGTCGCGCCGCGCGATTGGTAGGCCCAGCCCGGCGGTGGGCCATTGGCCTGGATGCGGTTGACCTGCCGCGTCACCGGAGCCTGCACCACCGGCGGCCCGGCGATGTAGGTGAAGACATACGTCGGGGCCACATGGACCGTGATCGGCTTTCCATCGGGGCCGATCGTCTGATAGGGAATCGCCTGCGGCTGCCAGCCGGGCGGAATCGCCCCTCCCTGGATGACTGCCGTGGGAAGGGCATACGCCTGCGCCACCGGAAATGCTCCGGTCGGTGGCGCTGCCGCGGCCCCGGGCTTGCCATCTCCATCCCCCGGCTTGGCGGGCGTGCCACCGGTCGCCCACGGGCTCACCGCCCCTCCGGCCGCGTCGTCTGCAGCCCGGCCCGGCGCCCCCCATGCCCCCGTCAGGAGCGAGAGGGCCACGGCCAGCCACAGCCTCGAGCCGGTCGTGGCCCACGGCCTGGACCATCGGCGCCGATGGCCCCCTTCGACCATCGCCCCCAGCTCGGATTGCCGATTCATCCTTGGCACAGCCACGCCCTTTTGCCCGGCCCGCCGTCAGCTGGGTGCCGGCGGCTCCCGCTCCCCCATCGATCGGAAGAATCGGACCTGGGGATTCAGCCGTAGCGGCCCGGGACGGCAACCTTGCGGCGATCTGGGGGCTTGGGTTGAACTGGGGAAGCCTGCCACGCCTCATCCGGATTGCGGCGCTACAACCCAGGCAAGAGGGAGGGCCGTGGTGACCACGCAACACAAGCAACGGACCGGGTGGTGGGGAGCACTCCTGCTCCTCGTCACTGTCGCGCCACCGGATCCCGGCGTCGCCGTGGCCGATGAGCCGGCCCGGGGGGCGATGGTCGACGTTGCGAGGCTCGAGGCGACGGCCCGCCGGGCCGGTCTGCGCGTCGTCTCTGGAGAAAGGCTCGTCCTCGTTACCGACCGGCCAGCGCGGGCCGGCGACGGGGTCGAGGATTTGCCGCGGATCTTCGACGAGGCCTTCGCCGCCTGGTGTGATCACTTTCGCGTCGATCCGAAGAGCGTGCCCTCGTGGCGCGCCTTCGGATGCCTGATGTCGGATCGGGAGGCATTCCGCGCCGCCGGCCTCCTCCCGATCGATGGCACGGTGCCCGACTTTGCCAATGGCTTCTGCGATCGCAACCGCTTCTGGCTCGTCGATCAGGCCAACCCCGCCTATCGCCGCCACCTCCTTCTCCACGAGGGCGTGCATGCCTTCACCCTCACGCTCCGTTCCCTTGCGGCCCCCACCTGGTACACCGAAGGGATTGCCGAGCTCCTCGCCACCCACCGCCTCGAGGCGGGGCACTTTCAGCCGACGCCGATCCCGCGCCGCGCCGACGAGGTCGAGCAGCTCGGCCGGATCGAGGCGCTCCGCCGGCTCCGGACGAGCGGCGAGATTCCGGGGCTCGCCGACGTCTTTGCCACGCCCCCGTCGCCGCGTCACGACATCCCCGCCTATGCGACGAGCTGGGCGACGACAGCCCTCCTCGCCGGGCATCCGTCCCACGCCGGACGCTTCCAGGCGATTGAGTCAGGCCCCCTCGATGCCCGCCTCACAGCCCGGCTGGAGGCAAGCGACGGCTGGGATGGCGATCTGGCGGCGCGCGACTTCGATGCTTTCACCGACGACCTCGATCATGGCTACGACTTCGGCCGCTCTGCCATCGAGTGGACCGACGGACGGCCACTCACCGCCCCCGCCGAGCTCGTGGTCGCGGCCGACCGGGGCTGGCAGCCGAGCGGCTGGTCGATGAAGGCCGACGAGACGGCCGAGTTCGTTGCCACCGGGCGGGCGGGAGTCGGGAGGGCCGGGGCGATCGATCTGGAGAGCACGGCCGACGGGATCTCGCTCCGCTGGTATCGCGGTCGCCCCCTCGGCCGGCTCCTTGTCGCCCAGTGGGCCGTCCCCGCCGAAGGGAGCCGGCCCCGGTTCGTCGTCGTCGCCGAAGGGGCGGCGGCCCGGTTCACTGCCATCACGACAGGCGCCCTCTATCTCAAGCTCAACGCCCCGCCGGGGGAACTGGCCGGCTTCGATGGCGGCCTCGATGTCGCCCTCACTCCCGTTGCCCCCCCGGCACCGCAGCAGCGTGGCGGCGAGAAGCGTTGAACCCTCCCGGTAGTTGTGTCACAGTGCCGTCCATGAACATGAACATGAACCCGAAGAACATGCGCACAACGATGAGCCAGTCCGTACTTTCCCGCCGCGCCCTCGGCCGTGGCCTCGTCGGTGGGCTGCTCGCCGCGGCGACGGCCGCCGCCGCCGATCCGGCCCCCTCGATCCGTCGCCGGGGGATCCCCCTCGGGTTTGACAACTTCGCTGTCCGGGCGATGGGGTGGAATGCCCGCGAGCTGGTCGACCACGCCGAGAAGCTCGGCTGTGATTCGCTCTTCATCACCGACTTCGGCCCCTTCGGTGGGCAGACCGACGATGACTCGCTCGACGAGATCGGCCGCTATGCATCCGACCGCGGCGTCGGCCTCGAACTCGGCTCGTGGAGCATCTGCCCGACGTCAACGACCTTCCGCAACGATTGGGGCACCGCCGAAGACCACCTCGCCCTCGGAATCCGGATGGCGAAGGATCTCGGCTCGAAGGCCTTCCGGGTGATCCTCGGCAACCATCAAGACCGGCTCACCGACGGCGGCATCGACGCCCGGATCGCCGACACGATAAAGGTCCTCGCGGCCTGTCGGTCGCGGGCGATCGATGCAGGGGTGAAGATCGCGGTGGAAAACCATGCCGGCGACCTCCATTCTCGCGAGCTCAAGCGCCTCGTTGAGGAGGCCGGCCCCGACTTCGTCGGCGTCAACTTCGATTCCGGCAACGCCCTGTGGACGCTCGAGGATCCCCTCGCCGCGCTCGAAACCCTCGCCCCGTATGTCGTCACGACGAGCCTCCGCGACGGCCAGGTGTGGCCGAGCGAGAAGGGGGTGAAGGTACAGTGGACGGCGATGGGGGAAGGGTGCGTCGACCTGCCGACGTTCTTCGATCATTTCCAGAAGCACTGCCCAGACGTGGTTGTCCACATCGAGACGATCTCCGGCTTCGCCCGCGAGCTTCCCTTCCTCGAGCCCGACTTCTGGAGGGCCTTCCCGGCGATGACCGCCGCCGACTTCGCCCGCTTCGAGGCCCTCGCCCGTCGCGGCCATGCCATCGATCCCTTTCGAGCCCCCGATGGCGACGCCCGCAAGGGGGCCGAGCAGACCTATCAGCTCGCCGACCTCGAGCGGAGCATCCGCTACTGCCGCGACACGCTCGGGCTCGGCGTGCGGGGCTAGGCCTGCGTCGGCCCGGGCTGTTTGAGTTCCAGCCAAGCGTGGCTTCGGGGTCGCCCGTGCCCCGTCGCCGGACGCTCACTTCGGCCTTCGTGGCCTCCGTTCGCTCGGAGCCTGCTTCGCTCCGCCATCCATGGCTGCGCTCGCATCCTACGCCGGCTTACGGAGCACGGGCGACCCCTCGCTGACGGTAGTCGGAGTAGGAGCTTCTTACTCTGCGTAGGCGATGCGGGGATCGGCGAACGCTTGAGGAGTGACGAGGTTCCTCCGAGGAACGACGAAACTTTTGCCGGCCCCGCCGAAGGATCACCCACAGGCAGGTCACCGACACCGCACAAAAAACTGCGGGGCATCGACCTCATCCGGCCGATGCCCCGCGGTGCGATTGTTGGAATCCTTCAGAAGCCCGGCGCCGCCTCAGGCGTGGACGGCGAACTCTCCTGCTGACACGCTCGGGAGATGGGTCTGCCCCATCAGCCACAGATCGATCGACCGGGCAGCCTCGCGCCCCTCGTGGATCGCCCACACGACAAGCGACTGGCCGCGACGCATGTCGCCGGCGGCGAAGACGCCCTCGCGGCTCGTCTTGTAGTCAGCGCCAGCCTTGAGGTTGCCACGGGGATCGAGTTCGAGGCCGAGCTCGGCGATCGGCCCCTGCTTCTCCGGACCGACAAATCCCATCGCCAAGAGCGCGAGCTGGCAGGGCCATTCCTCTTCGCTGCCGGGCACTTCCTTGAACTTGAACTGCCCGCTCCCCGGATCGGTGTACCACTCGATGCGGACGGTCTTGAGGGCCTTGAGCTTCCCCTGCTCGTCGCCGAGAAATTCCTTGGTGAGGATGCACCATTCGCGGCGGCAGCCTTCCTCGTGGGAGGTGCTCGTGCGGAGGATCACCGGCCACTGCGGCCACGGCGTACTCGCCGGCCGCTCGTCGC
>CANGGC010000126.1 GCA_947453125.1 Planctomycetaceae bacterium
AGCCGAGCAGCGGTGACGCCCGGGCCATGTTTGATCCGACGGTGATCGCCCAGATCGCCAGCTGATCCCAGGGAAGGAGATAGCCGGTGAAGGAGAGGAGGAGCGTGAGGAGGAGGAGAATCACGCCGATCACCCAGTTGAACTCCCGGGGCGGCTTGTAGCTACCAGTGAGGAACACCCGGTACATGTGGAGCCAGGTCGTGATCACCATCGCGTGGGCCCCCCAGCGATGGAGCTCGCGGAGCACCCCCAGGCTCGTGACGTCGCGGAGGGCGAGGATGTCGTTGTAGGCCCACTCCAGCGTCGGCCGGTAGTAGAACATCAACAACACGCCGGTGACCGTTTCAACCAGAAAGAGAAAGAACGTCACCCCGCCCATGCACCATGTGAAGGAGAGGGCGATCCCCTGCTTCTTGATCGACACGGGGTGGAGGTGAAGGAAGAAGTTGGTGAGCATCACCACGATCCGGTTGCGCCGGTCGAGGGGCATGGGATGCCGGAAGATGCTTTTCCAGATCTGGGAATTGCGGATCGTTTCGCCGATGGCCATGGGACGGTTGCCGGAGGTCGGGGACAGGGGCTGGCGCGGAAGCGATGGACGGAAAGAAACGGTGCGGAGAGAGGTCAGACGGTGATGTACGACTCGGGATCGGCCCATTGGCCGAGTTCCTCGTGGTACGTGCGTCCCTTGTCGATCTCGAGTTGACCGTCATCGGCGATGCGGATCGCGTAACGCTCGAGCGGACGGGGGGCAGGCCCCTCGAAATTGACCCCGTCCTTGTAGAAGCCACTGCCGTGGCAGGGGCACTTGAACTTCTGCTCCGCCTCGAGCCAGTTGGGGGTGCAGCCGAGGTGGGTGCAGACGGTCTTGAGGGCGTAGATCTGCTGCTGGCCGCCGACGTCGCTGTTGACGACCCACACGCCGTACTGAGCGACGTACTTCGTCTCCACCTTGCCTGAGGGAAATCCCTCGCGGAACCCGACCTTGAATCGGCTCGGCGGCTCGGCCAGGACGTTGGGAAACATGAACCGGGCCAGTCCGAGGCCGAACAGGCCGCCGGTCATCGACAGCGCGGTGAAACCGGTGGCCATGAACGACCCGAGGGCCATTTCGAGGAATCCACGCCGGTCCTGCTCCGCATCAGCCCCCTTTTTCGCAACCGGCTTGACCGGCTTCGGAGGGAGAACCGGCGCGGAGGAGAGTTTGGCCGGCGGCGCCTTGACGACGGTCGAAGCGGGGGTTGCCACGGCCGCCGGACGAGCGGGGGCGTCGGCTTTACTCACCGGGCCGGGCTTCGTGCCTGTTCGGGCCGCAGCGAGGATGCTCGCTGTGTCACGGGTAAGCGATTTCGGTGCCGCAGCCTTGGCGACGGCCGGCTTGTCGGCAGGCGTTTTGGCCACGGGGGCCTTGGCAGCCGCAGGCTTCGCCGCCGGTTGATCGGCCGGGGTTGCTGGACTCCCCCCCTGCTCCGCCTCTTTCTTGGCCCTTGCCAAGGCCATGATCTCGGCGACGCTCGGCCTCGCGCCGGCCGCACCGGCCGGCTTTGAAGCGGCGGCCTTCGGGGCCGGGGTGTCGGTCACATCGGCCGGCGGCGCTGCCTCGACGGCCTCTGATTTGGCCGCCTTGGCGGCTCTCGCGGCCGCGAGAATCTCAGCCGTCGACATCTTCTTGTTTTCAGCCATGCCTCGCCTCAACGCTCAAGGTCGCCGATGGCCCCCGATCGATCGTGGTCGCATCCCTGCGGTGGCACTTCGGGGAATAAAGTTCCGTCGTCCGTTCAGATCCCAGAATGAACCAAACCCCAGCCTGCATGCAGTGCTATCGGCCAGTCAACCAAGAAACCCCATCGCCCGTTCGATTCCCCGCGCCTCAACACCCGGCGGAAACAGCCAGAAGTCGAGTAAAACCGAAGAAATTGAGGGGCTGGAGGAAGTTCGTGATTTTTTTCACGAACTCTCTTCCAACTGTATCGGCTGGGCTATGGCTGTCAACGTCGGGTAGGGCGTGGAGACCGCGAATTCAGCCCCACCCGCACGATTCCCAATTCCGTCGCCGACCGTCGGCGCGGCGAGGGGCTGCGCCATCCCTCCCGGCAGCGGAGCCGCGGCAGAGCCGGCGGGGTGCTGGCGGCCAAATCGTATCCCAGCAGGGCCGTTGGTCGGGAGCGGAAAGTCGATTCGCATCCCGAGACCCTTCCGGTAGTCTGCTCCCCTCCGGGACCGTGCGGGCCTTGGTTGCAAAGCCCGCTGCTCCTGAACCGTCTTCGGCCCAACTCCATTCCTGAAAGGATCGTTCCCCGTGGCAGGCCCCTCGCGTCGCGTCCTCGTTGTCGGTAGCGGTGGTCGCGAGCATGCCTTGGCCTGGAAGCTCGCCTCCGACGGCGCCGAGGTGCTCATCGCCCCGGGCAATGCGGGGACGGCACAGATCGGCGAGAACGTCGCGGTGAAGGCCGGGGACATCCCGGGGCTGGTGGGGCTGGCTCGGTCCCGCGCGGTTGACCTCACCGTTATCGGCCCGGAGGCTCCGCTCGTGGCCGGGGTTGTCGACACCTTTCAGGCCGAGGGATTGAGGATCTTCGGCCCCACCGCCCGGGCGGCGCAGATCGAGGGAAGCAAGACGTTCTGCAAACAGATCCTTCACCGGGGTGACGTTCCCACGGCCATGTACCGGGAGTTCCGCTCGGCGAAGCGTGCCCAGGAGTATCTCGAGGCCCGCGAGGACATGCCGGTGGTGGTCAAGGCCGACGGGTTGGCTGCCGGCAAGGGGGTGTTTGTCTGTGCCGATCGGGCTGAGGCGCTGGCCGCCGTGGCCACGCTCGCCGGGGATCCGCAGTTCGCCGCCGCCGCCAAGGGGATTCTGGTCGAGGAACGTCTCGACGGCCGCGAGGTGAGCGTGATGGCGATCACCGACGGGCGGACGATCGTCACCCTGCCGCCGCTCCAGGACCACAAGGCGGCGTACGACGGTGATCTGGGGCCGAACACCGGTGGCATGGGGGCGTACTGCCCCACGCCGTTTGTCGATGCCGCCCTGATGGCGGAAATCGAATCGCGGATCCTCGTGCCGACCGTCCATGCGATGCGGCGTTCGCAGGTTCCCTTCCAGGGGGTGCTGTTTGCCGGGTTGATGCTCACGGCGCAGGGTCCAAAGGTTCTCGAGTTCAACGCCCGCTTCGGCGATCCGGAGTGCGAGGCGCTGATGGTGATGCTGGAATCGAGCCTCCTGGAGATCGTCGATGCGACGGTCGACCGGAAACTGGAGTCCATCGATACCCCGGTCTGGAAGTCCGGGGCTGCCGTCACCGTCGTCATGGCCTCGGAGGGGTATCCGGGCGACGTCGAAAAGGGGCGGCCGATCCGGGGGCTCGCCGATGCCCAGACGCTCGAGGGAGTGGAGGTGTTCCACGCCGCGACCCGTCCCGGGGCCAATGGGGAGGGCGTGGTGAATGACGGCGGGCGGACGCTCGCCGTCACGGCCGTCGGTGAGAGCCTCGCCAGGGCCAAACTCCACGCCTATTCGGCGGTCCGTCGCATCCGCTGGAGCGGCGCCTGGTGCCGCAAGGACATCGCCGACAAGGGGATCGACCGCGATCGCGAATTGGCCGCTGCCGAACCGGGGACTCCCCGATGAAACTCCGCGTCGGCATCGTCGGTCTCGGCCCGCTTTGGGAGAAGCGGCACCTGCCCGCGCTGCGATCGCTCGCGGACCGTTTCGAGGTGCACGGGATCTGCGAGCAGGTCGCCCACCTGGCGCGGAGAGCGGCAGGGGAACTCGGGACGGTGGCCGTGGAGGGATTTCGGGCCCTCGCCGCGCGCGATGACATCGACGCGATTCTCTACCTCTCCGATCAGTGGTACGGGGTAGCGCCGATCCTCGCCGCCTGCGACCACGGCAAGGCCGTCTATGCGGGGGCTTCCCTGCCGGTCGATGCCGCCGAGGCCGACGTGCTCCGCCGCCGCGTCGAGCAATCGGGGATCGCGTTCATGGCCGAGCTTCCCCGCCGGTACGCCCCCGCCACGATGCGGCTCAAGGAGCTGATCGCCACCCGTCTCGGGGCGCCGCGGATGCTCTTCTGCCATCGACGGGTGCCGCAGATCACCCCCTCGGCCACCATGCCCCCGCGCGACGGTGCCACTGAGTCCCGGGATCTCATGGAACTGGTCGATTGGTGCCGGTATGTCGTTGGCACAGCGCCGACGAGCGTCGTGGCGGTGCGGCACGCGGAGACGCCGGGCGCCGCGATCGACGACTACCAGATGATGAGCCTCGATTTCACGACATCCGGGGCACCCGGCAACGGGCCGATCGCCCAGATCAGCTGCGGCTATTACATCCCCGCCTGCTGGGAGGAGGCCGTCGGTTTCAGGCCCCCTTCGGCCCTCCAGGTGGCGTGTGAGAAGGGGATCGCGTTCGTCGACCACCCCAATGGACTTGTGTGGTTCGACACGGCGGGGCGGCACCAGGAATCCCTCGATGCGGACCGCCCCGTCGGCGAGCAGATGCTGCTCCAATTCCACCGCAAGGTGACCAGTCTCCTCAGACCGCACAGCGGCCTCGACGAAGTCCTGGGGGCGATGAATGTGGTGCAAGCCGCCAGCGTGAGCCAGCACGAGGGCCGGCGTATTCCGCTCGCGTGACAACCTCGCAGCCCGCGCCCAATCGGCGTCGCGGGCCACTGCCAGCCCATCACAGGGCCGCGACGACCAAATCCCCCACTTCTCGCGTGCCATGCCCCATCCGGCCGGCCGCCTGACTCGTCATCTTCGTGCCGGTGACGTGGGCAACGGCCTTGTCGACCCGGGCCGCTGCGCGGGGGTGGCCGTTGTGCTCGAGAAGCATCGCCATGGCGTTGATCGCCGCAATCGGGTTGATCTTGTTGGTGCCCGTGTACTTCGGGGCGCTGCCCCCCATCGGCTCAAACATGCTCACCCCCCGCTTCCCCGCCGGGGAAACGTCGGGATTGAGGTTGGCGCCGGCCGCCACGCCCATGCCCCCCTGGAGGATGCCGGCGAGGTCGGTGATGATGTCGCCGAACATGTTCGTGGTGACGATGACGTCGTAGGCGTCAGGGTTCTTCACCATCCACATGCAGCAGGCGTCGACGTGGTTGTAGTCGGTCTTCACGTCAGGGTATTCCGCGGCGACCTCCTGGAACGTCCTCCACCACAGGTCGTGGCCGTAGGTGAGGACGTTGGTCTTGGCGACGAGCGTGAGCGTCTTCTTGGGGCTGTTGCGCTTCCGCGTGTAGTCGAAGGCCCAGCGGATGCAGCGCTCGCAGCCTTTGCGGGTGTAGACGGCCGACTGCGTCGCCACTTCGTCGGGGGTGCCCTTCTTGAGGTAGCCGCCAACGCCGCAGTAGAGATCTTCCGTGTTTTCGCGGACGACGACGAAGTCGATGTCCCCCGGGCCGCGTCCGGCCAACGGGGTCTCAACGCCGGGGAGCAGCTTCACCGGACGGAGGTTGATGTACTGATCGAGCTTGAAACGCAGCTCCAGCAGGAGGCCCTTCTCGAGAATGCCCGGGGTGACGCCGGGGTGGCCGATTGCCCCGAGGAAAATCGCATCCTTTCTGCGGAGCAGGTCGAGGCCCCCCTCAGGAATGATCTCACCGGTTCGCAGGTAGCGATCCCCGCCCCAGTCGAGCGTTTCGATGTCGTACGAGATCCCCTCGAGTGCCGCCACCGCGGCAAGCACCTTGATCGCCTCGGCGGTGACTTCAGGGCCAGTGCCGTCTCCGGGGATCGCTGCGATCGACAGGGTGCTGGAAGCCATGGACGGAATCGACTCCTTGGGGGTGGGGGGATTAGTTGTTGCTGAAGTCGAGTTGTTTGCCAGTTTTGATGCCGAGGGGGTTCTTCACGAACCGCTGCCGACAGGCATCGCAGAGGTCGAATCGCAACGACCTCGCGCCGTCGTCGAAGGGAAGATCCTCCTCCCCCATCCGCTCGAGGATTTCATGCATCGCATCGAGATGATCGGCTTCCTCGGTCATGGTGGAGGAATTTCCCGACATGTCCTCGACCGCCGGAAACACTTCAATCTTCACGACATGCCGAACGTCGTTGTGAGGGTGGATCGGCCGTTTGCAGGCGTCACAGGAGTAGTGGAGCATCGTGTGATCTCGGGGGGAACAGCGTCTTCCGGCGTCGCCCGGTGGCCTTGATCGAGAGTCTGCCCGCAATCTGCGTCGAAGGCAAGGGACTCGTCGACCGTCGAAGACGGTTCCCCACCCAGTGCGCCACGGGGAAGGCGGGGGTGGACGTTTGGCAGGCGACGACTCCACCGACTAGACTTTCTCTGTCTCGCACGCTCCCCACGATCCGTCAGGATTCCGATGTACGGGATGGCGAACACCGCGCAGCCGGTTCCGGGTGCCCCCTTCGGGGTGGCGTCATTGACGCCGTCTTCGCTGACGTCGAGCGTCCTTGTGCTCAATCGCTCGTTCGTCGCCGTGCATGTCACGAATGTTCGGCGCGCCGTGACGCTTCTCTTCCGGCAGCTCGCTGAAGTGGTGCACATCGAGCAGGGGCAATTCGCGGCCCATTCGCTCGAGTCGTGGCGCGAGTTGTCGCAGCTCCGCTCCGCGTTCCGCACGCCCGATGAGGATTGGGTGCGGGGGGTCGGCTTCGACCTTCAGGCTCCGCGGGTGATCCGCCTCGTCGCCTGCGACCGGGCACCGCGGCAGGGATTGCGATTCAATCGCCGCAATGTGTTCGCCCGCGACGGAAACCAGTGCCAGTACTGTGGCCGCGGCTTCCCCACGAGCGAGTTGTCGCTCGATCACGTCGTCCCCCGGAGCCGAGGCGGGATCACGAGTTGGGAAAACATCGTCTGCGCGTGCGTGGCCTGCAACGTGAAAAAAGGGGGCCGGACTCCCCACGAGGCCCGGATGCATTTGATCCGGCAGCCCGTCAAGCCCCGTCGCAGTCCACTGCTGTCGGTCAAACTCGGCAACCCGAAGTACGAGAGTTGGCGGAGCTTCGTCGACAGCGCCTACTGGACCGTTGACCTCCGCTGAGCAGGGACTGCTCAGCGGCCTGCGGCATCAGTGGATCGCTGATTCAGGCGAGGCACCCGGGCCTCGCCCACCGCGGGGCGGTGCGGCGTCAAC
>CANGGC010000127.1 GCA_947453125.1 Planctomycetaceae bacterium
CCATCGTCAGGGCCAGCGCCGAGGCCGTCGGGCTGGTCCCCGGCCACGGCCGGCGGCCGCGTCCGCAGCTGGTCGCGGAGCGAGGCTGCAAGCTCGTAATCCTCGTCCCGAACCGCGGCGGCCAGTTGCTCCTCGAGCGTCTGCCCCACCTCGTACTTCTTCCGGACACTCTCGCGCATATGCTCGAGACGACGGACCAACTCGTCGTCGGAGAACTGCTCCGCCGCGTCGTAGCGGGCGAACAGGTCCCGAAATTGATCGAGCCCGACGTTGATCTCCTTGATCGCCGAAGCCGCCCCGTTCTCCTCGAGCGTTGCCAGCGCCGTCGCCTGGACGCGGTGAAAGAGGACGAATGGACGGTATTGCTCGTGCGAGAGCGTCCATTCTTCGTCGGGCGAATGCTCGCGGACGAAGTCCATGAATGCCAGGCTGTGATCGGCGTCGCGCGCGGCCCGACGGTATTCCCGCAGCGACAACCAGCAGATGCGGCGATGGTAGTACTGGACAAACTCGCGGTCCGCCTCGGCACACTGCTCCTTCGTGAGCCGGAAGCGTTCGCCGGTCCGCACCGCCTCCCCGACGAGATAATCGAAATAGGTCTCGGCGCCGTTGGGGTGGAGTCCGTCGGGGCGGAGGTCGGTCTCCATCTGGAGCAGACCCATGTCGACCCGCATCTGGATGACGTCGCGCCCGTTCCTGGCTTTGACGAGCCGAGCGCTGACTTCTCCGGGCTGAAATTCCCATCCCTTGAGGAGCGAATCGATGTCGCGGGCACCAGCCATGGAGATTCACCTCGGATTCGGTTGACGCCCTTTCAAGACCGCCCTCGCGGCGCTCCGGCAGGCGTTTCCAGAGGCTCGATTATAGCATCATCGCCAACCGACCCGGACGGCCCCCAGGGGGAGCGACTCAGTCGGCCGGTCGACGGCGGAGCGACTTCGTCTCGCCCCGGTGCCGTTTGCCGGCCAGTCTCCGGGCCATGGCCGACTTCGGCACCTTCGTGCGCCGCCGGACGACCGGCGGACGCAGCGCCCGTTCGACGAGCGCGGACAGTTTCGCGAGGCAGTCGGAGATGTTCTGCGGTTGATCGCGGAAGCGTTGGCCGGTGATCACGAGGTGCCCCTCATGGGTCAGTCGCGAGGCCACCAGCGCCATCAACCGCCGTCGAACCGGGTCGGGCAGGGCAGGGGAGTTGCGCACGTCGTAGCGGAGCACCGCCTTGCTGCTGGTGCGGTTGACGTTTTGCCCCCCGGGCCCACCGCTGCGCACGAAGTGCCACGACAATTCATGCGCGGGGATGACCACCGCGCCGTCGCCGACCCTGATTTCCTTCTCGCGTGCCATCTGCGGTAGCCTTGTCTCCAAGGATCGCTTGTTCCCTGGATCTGTTGGTGTACGCGATTCTCCGCGGACCGGAAAGGTCCAGGCCGGCGCGTTGCCTGTCGTCGTCACCCCTCCACCGCAGAGTCGCCCATGGTCCGGTCCACGGCCATCCTCTTCGTCGTCGTCGTCGCCCTCGTCACTTCATCATCCCCGGCACCCGCAGCCGAACCTGCCCCGGCGGCCGATCTGTCGACCCGCGAGGGGGAGGATTGGGGGACGTTCCTCGGTCCCTCCGGCACCGGTTCGAGCAGCCTGGTCGGGATCGCGTCCCCCTGGGAGGCCAGTGGTCCGAGGGTGGTGTGGCAGGCAGCGATCGGGGAGGGGTATTGCGCTCCCGCCGTCGCCGGGGGCCGGGCGTTCCTCTTCGACCGCGTTGGAAACCGCCTCCGCCTCCGGGCCGTCGAGGCCGAGACGGGCCGTCCGCTCTGGGAAGCCGGTCGCGATGTCGTCTACCCCGACTCCTTCGGCTACGACGGCGGCCCGCGGGCCCAGCCTGTCGTGGCCGGCGACCGCCTCCTCACCTTCGGGCCAGACGGGAGGCTCGAGTGCCGGGCCATCATCGATGGCGGTCTCCTCTGGGAGGTCGACTCCTCGGCCACCTATCACGTCGTCCAGAACTTCTTCGGCGTCGGCACCGCCCCGCTCGTCGTCGGACCGCTGCGCGTCGGCGCGGAGGAGCGGACGCTCGTCGTCGTGCAGGTGGGGGGAAGCCGGGAGGGGGCAAACCCGGCGGCTCCGGAACGCCTCGATCTGGTGAAGGGGCTCGACAGCGGCCTCGTGGCCTTCGACATCGGCTCCGGCGCCGAGGTGTGGCGGGCCACGAATCAACTCGCCAGCTACAGCGTGCCGGTGCTTGCGACCATCGGCGGCCGCCCGCTGATCCTTGCCTGGATGCGCGACGAACTCGTGGCCGTCGAGCCGGCGACCGGCAAGCTCCTCGATCGCTTCCGGTGGCGGTCGGACGAACTGTTCAGCGTCGTCGCCGCAAGTCCGGTGGTGTCCGGCGACCAGGTCCTCCTCTCCGAATGCTACGGCCCCGGCAGCGTCCTTGTCGCCCTGGAAAACGATGCCTTCCGCGAAGTCCGGCGCGACAAGCCCGGCACGCGGCCCCGACAGGCCCTCAAGACCCACTGGAACACTCCCGTCCTCCGCGATGGATACGTCTACGGCTCGAGCGGCCGCAACGCCGGCGACGCCCAGCTCGTGTGCGTCAATTGGAACACCGGCGCGGTCGGCTGGAGCGAGGGGGGGCTGGGGCGTTCGAGCGTCACGCTCGTCGACGACCACCTCCTCATCCTCGGCGAGTACGGCGACCTCGTCCTGGCGCGGGCGTCGCCGGAAAAGTACGAGGAGGTGTCGCGCGTCCGCCCCCTCGACGCTGCCAGCGGCAGCGAACTCCTCGCGCCCCCATGCTGGGCGGCACCGGTGATCGCGCGCGGCTTGGTGTTCGTCCGTGGCACCGGGCGCGTGGTCTGTCTCGACCTCATGCCGGCACGCTAGCTGCCCGTGGAAAAAGTCATCCACGACCTTTTTCCACTTGGAAAACCTCCGGTTTTCTTGAGTGCTACGCACTCGCGACCGCCTCGTGCGGTCGGGCCGGCACTTTATCCACAGCCTGCTGATGCCAAGGGCGATGAACGGCTGTCCCGCCCTCTTTGGAACGCCTCCCCGCGCGGTGTCAACCCCGGATCAATCGCTGCTTTCATCCGGTCGGCGCCGCATGTGCAGGCGGATGGAGCGAGCCCCACCGACTTCTCTTGCCTGCCTGCGAGGGGGTGTCCCATACTTCTGCTCTGACAGTGATTCGCCGTCGCGGCAACGCCCGTGTTCACCGGTTGGCAGGAGACCGATCCGACCCATGTCCGAGCCCAAGCCCCGCGTTTCGCGTCTGCAGTTGTCGATCAGCCAGCTGACCACCTACCGCTGGGATCTTCCGGTCGAGCTCGACCATCTTGCCTATCACGGCTTCGACGCGATCTCGCTGTGGCGGACGAAGGTTTCGGATGTCGGGGTCGACGCGGCGCGGAAGCTCCTCGATCGCTCCGGAATCCGTGTCTCGAGCCTGCAGTGGGCCGGCGGGTTCACCGGAAGCGACGGGCGGACGTTCCGCGAGAGCGTCGATGACGCCGCGGAGGCGATCACGACCGCCGAGCGGGTCGGCGCCGAGGTCCTCGTCGTCCACACCGGCTGCCGCGGCGGCCACACCCTCGGCCACGCCCGTCGGCTCCTCCAGGAGTCGCTCGAGATCCTCAGCCCCCTCGCCAGCGAACGGGGCGTGACTCTCGCCCTCGAGCCCCACCACCCCGCTGCCGCCGTGGGCTGCGGCTTCATGCCCAGGCTCACCCAGGCCCTGGAATGGATCGATCGCTTCAATCACCCGGCGGTGCGATTGGCCCTCGATCTCTGGCAGTTCGGCCACGACTCGACCCTCCCCGGCCTCTTCCCAGATCTCGTCAAACGTCTCGCCCTGGTGAAGATGGCCGATCGAATCGGCCCCCCCTCGTGTGACCGGGAGCGTCTCCCCCCGGGGAATGGTCAGCTCCCCCTCGAGGAGCTCGTGGGCGAACTGCACGCCGCCGGGTATCGGGGGGACTTCGAGTTCGAGATCGTCGGCGAGGCGGTCGAGGGGCTCGGCTACGACGCCGCCCTCCGGCATCTCCGCCGGGTGACGGATGGATGGACGCGGCCGGTGCGCCGCCCGGTGCAGCGGGACATCGTCCGCGTCGCGACCCCCGTCAGACGCTGACAGCGAGGCCGCCTCAGCGCTCCCCCGGCATCCGCAGATCCCAGGCCTCGACCCATTCGATCTCCCCCGGCTCCATGCCGAAATCCTCCCGGAGGTGGCGGTCGAAGTCTTCCATGTGAGCGGCGCCGTAGAAGATGGCCATCCGCTTTTTTCCCTTGGCGATCTGTTCCGAGAGCACCTCGAGGGCGGCGCCGTTGCGGTCGGTGATCAGGCTCGATCCCTCTTCGCCACCGAACGCCGCAGTGAGGACCTCCATGTCGGTGAACTGCTCGGCCATGATGCGGCGGAGCCGGACTTCACGGTCCTTCCCGAAGAACAGCCCCCACAGGTCGCCGATCCCCACCTCGGGGCCGGTCGGCTTTCCCTTTTCGGCACGCTCGACCCCCTCGCGCATCAGACGCGTGAACATCGTCCACCACGACTCACCGCGCTTCTGCATCGCCGCATCGAACTCCTTCGGCGACATGTCAGCATGGACGAAGTTCTCCGCGGAATAGTCGATTTGGTCGAGTTGGAACTCGAGCCCCAGCATCTTCGTCATGCCGTGCTGGGCATTGCCGATCGCTCCGGAGGCCTTTCTCCCCGGCTTCGGGATCCGGGCGTTGTCGGGGGCGACGAGTTCATAGAGGACAGCGTCATACTCCTCGAAGAGCCGGTCGAGGGTGTCGTAGTATCCCTTTCCTCCGAGATGGACGGCTCCGACGAGGTCGACCTCGACGGGTGTCCGGCGGCCCGCAGCGCGTGCCGAGGCTTCCGTCTCCCGGTAATGAACGATCGAGGTGTCGAGCGACGCAGGCCGCCCCTTGGCATCGCGGGAGAGACGGAGGAACTCGACCTCGTCGACCGGGGCACCCTCCTCCTCGGCGACAGCCCCCCCGAGCCCCCTCGCCGGCTCAGCGGCCCCCGACAGGGCCACGCCCCACCCTCCCCAAATCACCGCAACGAGCAGCCAGCCGCACCGGCTCGCGGAACTGGGCCGAAAAATCGTGGCCCGCGGGGGACGGCCCCCTTGTTGAGAGACCTCGAGGCAGGTCCGCATCGCTCTTCTCCCTGAAAACATCGGGAATCCGCGGGAATCGGCCGCAGTCCGGGGCCGCGTAGGGCGGTTCTTGCAGGATACCCGAGGTTGCCTCGGCTGCCAGCCTTTCTTCCTCTGGGACCGTTGCGTCCCCCCGATTCGTCAGGGTCTGCCAAGTTTCGTCAACTCGGATCCCCGGCACGACCGATACCAAAGGAGCAATCCGCAATTGCGGAACAACGGCTCCTGCTCCCCAGGACACATAGCGATGGCCACACACCCCCGTGTCAAGCGCGTTACCGGTCTCGTCTCCAAGCTGGCGACCATCCTCGCCTTGGCGGCGCCGCTGGCCCCGGTCCCCCAGGCCCGTGGCGGAGATTGGATGCCGCTCCTGCCAGACCAGGACTTCTACGACTTCCAGCTCTTCGCCCCGCCCGACCTCCAGGAGTACGAGATGTACCCTGAGCCGAGCGAGGGGATCTTCTTCAACTACGACCGCCTCGCCTACGGCATCACCGTGCCGCGGGTGACCGGGGTTGGCACGACGCAGACAGGCGGGTATCTCATCCCCACCCAGCCGATCTCGCCGCAGACGCTCGTCCAGCTCAATAACGGCAACATCCAGGCCGGAGCCTCGACGGGAAGCCCGAACGGCGACGTCATCGGCGGCATCTACATCTTCGGTGGCGATCCGATGCAGCTCGACCTCAACACGAGCTGGATGCGGACGAAGATTGCCTGGGGCAACCGCTACGAGGGCGGCTGGATGTACGACAACCGCGGCGTACTCCTCTCCTATACCGATCTTGGAAGCCAGTCGCAGAGCTTCCAGACCAACAGCGAGTTCGCGGCCTCCTCGCCGACCCAGACCTTCACGCAGACGACCGCGTCTGGCACCGGCACGACCGGCGGCATCGGCCAGGCGATCGTGACGACGACGATCACATCGACCAGCCCGCCCCCCGATCACCTCATCTCCCAGAAGCTGACGCAGAACAACAACACCGAGATCCAGAGTGGTGGCGTGGCGATGATGGTCCGCCGCGAGCTCGGCCGACGGGGGAGCGGCTCGACCGCGACCTTCACCTTCGGCCCGCGCTATGTCCAGGTGGCCGACCGCTACAAGATCGGCTACGAGAGCAACCAGTACGCCTTCAACACCACCGGTGGTGGCGGCGGCGGCGGCAATACCGGCGGCGGCAACACCGGCGGCGGCAACACCGGCGGCGGTAACACCGGCGGCGGTAACACCGGCGGTGGTAACACCGGTGGCGGTAATACCGGCGGCGGTAACACTAATCAGGGCGGCGGCAACAATCAGGGCGGCGGCGGCCTCAACGGTGGCGGCCAGTTCGGTGGCAACAACGGCAACCAGAGCATCATCTATGACTCGGGTCCGGCCGGCGACGTCCTCGGGATCACCGGTGTCGACACCCTCACCGGACGAGGCCGTGGCACCCCGCTCCAGACCGGGGCGTGGAACACGAACTCCTACAACAACCTGGTGGGCCCGGAGTTCGGCATGCTCTTCGAGAGCGACTGGGGCCGGTGGAGCTTCACCAGCCAGTTCAAGTTCACCGCCGCCTTCAACTGGCAGAACAATCTCTACCAGGGGTCAAACTTCCCCGAGGGGATCGGTGCCGACTATCTCCGGGCAACGTTCACGCCGTCGACGACCTACACCTCCGACGGCACCCGCACTGGCCCGCAGACCATCGCCGGCCCGCCGCTGTTCCTCCAGGTCTACGGTGTCGGCCAGAGCAACACCACCAACGCCGCCAGCCACCAGTTCGTCTTCTCGCCGATCGGTGAATGGCGGTTCGGCGGGCAATACAAGGTGAGCCAGGCGATCAACCTCCGGGCCGGCTACACCGGCATGTGGCTGGGAAGCATCGCCCGGGCCTCGACGAACACCGGCTA
>CANGGC010000128.1 GCA_947453125.1 Planctomycetaceae bacterium
AACAGCCAGAAGCACATCTGGCACTGGCGCGACTGGATCGTCGAATCGCTCAACGCCGACACCGGCTACGACGAGATGGTGCGGCTGATGCTCGCCGCCGACGAGATCGCCCCCGACGATCTCCCCAAGCTGCGGGCCACCGGATTCCTCGCCCGCAATTGGTTTCTCTTCAACCGCACCCCGTGGATGGACGAGACGGTCGAGCACGTCGCCAAAGGATTTCTCGGGCTCTCGCTCAACTGCGCGAAGTGCCACGACCACAAATACGATCCGCTCCGCCAAGAAGACTATTACGCGATGCGGGCCTTCTTCGAGCCGCTCCACGCCCGGCTCGACGTCCTTCCGGGCGAGCCCGATCTCGAGCGAGACGGGATCGCACGCGTGTTCGACGGCGTCCCCGATGTGCCGACGTTCCTTTTTGTCCGCGGCGAGGACACGAAGCCCGACACGTCGCGGCCGATCCTTCCCGGCGTCGCCGCCGTGTTCGATTTCTCTTCCATAGAGGTCCGGCCGGTGGGCCTGCCGAAGACCGAATCACAGCCGGCCAGACGTCCGTGGGTGATCGACGCCCATGTCGCTGCCGCCGGCCGCCGCCTCGAAGCAGCCCGTGCCGCCCGCGATGCCGCCCCGTCGCCGGGCAGCGAGCAGGGGGTGGCGGTGGCGGTGGCCGCTGCCGATCTGGCGGCGGTGGAGCGACGTGGCGCCGCGATGCGCGCCGGATGGGCCGCCGAGGATCTGGCCGGGGCTGGCACGGATGACGCGATTGCCCGTGCCGCCGCCGAAGCCGCCCGGGAAGCCGTGCGGGCCGAACGCGCGCTCGTCGCTCTGCGGGCCAAGGCCGGGCTTCTCGACGCCGAAGCGAAGTTCGCTGCCGCCGCGGCCGAAACGAAGCCAGCCGCTGAGAAGGCCGTGGCCGATGCCAGGACGGCCCTCGAGCAAGCAGAAAAAAGTGCGGCCGAGCCGGGGGAGGCCTTCACGCCCCTCATCGGCGCCCGCTGGACGCCGACGCGCTTTGGCAACTCGAGCGGCGACGATCCGGCCGTTCCCTTCCCGACGACAAGCACCGGCAGGCGTTCCGCGCTTGCCGCCTGGATCACTGCCCCGGGCAATCCGCTCACCGCGCGCGTGGCGGCCAATCATCTCTGGGCCCGCCACATGGGGAGGGCGCTTGTGCCGACGGTGTTCGACTTCGGCCGGAAGGGCACCCCTCCCGATCACCCTGAGCTTCTCGACTGGCTGGCGAGTGAATTGGTGGAGGGCTCGGTGCCTGGCCCGCACCGACATGCTTGGAGCATGAAGCGGCTCCACCGGCTGATCGTGACCTCGGCCGCCTATCGACTCCAATCGTCGACCGCCGGGAATGCCGCGGGGGTGCGACTCGATCCCGACAACCGCACGTGGTGGCGGCGGGAACCGATCCGGCTGGAATCGGAGGCCGTCCGCGACGGTATCCTCGCGCTTGCGGGCACGCTCGATGCCCGGATCGGCGGAGCGCCGGTGGCGGCGGCCGAACAGCCGGCGTCAACGAGGCGAAGCCTCTATTTTCAACACACCGATCCCGACCGCAATGCGTTCCTGACCGCCTTCGACGGCGCCGGCGTGAAGGAGTGTTACGAGCGCGAGCGGAGCATCGTGCCGCAGCAGGCGTTGGCGCTTGCCAATGCCGGATTCGTCCACGATGCCGCCGCCCGGATCGCGGCCCGGATCGCCCCCGCCACGACGCCCGTCGACGAGGCCGCGTTCATCGATCGGGCCTTCCGCACGGTCCTTGCCCGACCGGCCAGTGCCGCCGAATCAGAGGCCTGCGTCGCGGCGCTCGCCCAGTGGCGAAGCCTGGAGCCAGTCCCCGCCGATGGCTCGGTGGAGCCGGCGCGGATCCACCTCGTTTGGGCGCTCCTCAACCACACCGACTTCGTCACGCTGAGGTAGACGCCATGCGCCCATCGAACACGGTCGTCATTCCGCCGCGCCGGGCCTTCCTCGCCGACCTCGGCCTCGGCTTCACCGGCCTGGCACTTGGCGCGATGTTCGCCCGCGACGGCGTCGGCTCGCCGGCGGCCTGGACGCCCCCCGACGGCAGGCCCCACTTCGCCCCGAAGGCGAAGAGCGTCATCTGGCTGTTCATGAATGGCGGCGTCAGTCACCTCGAGAGCTTCGATTTCAAGCCCGAGATCACGAAGCACGCCGGCAAGACGATCGCCGAGACGCCCTACGCCGACGTCCAGAATCCGGCGAAGCTTGCCCTCGAACGGGCCCCCGTCCCCGATGCCAACGGCCTCCAGCGGAACGTCCTCTTTCCCCTCCAGACCGGCTTCCGTCGCCATGGCCAAAGCGGGATGGAGATCAGCGACCTCTTCCCTCACACCGCCCGGAATGCCGACCGGATCGCCGTCGTCCGGTCGATGTGGACCACCGACTCCAACCACGGCGCGCAGACGCAGTTTCACACCGGCCGCCACATGCTCGACCCCGCCCAGCCGACGCTCGGCGGCTGGGTCCACTACGGCCTCGGATCGGTCAACGACGAGCTGCCGCAGTTCATCTCGATCGGCTTCCGGGAATACTGGAATCGCAAAGACGGCCTCTACCTCGGCCCTGCCCACGACGCGGTGCCGTTGCGGATCGATCCAGCCAATCCCCTCGACTTCGGCCGGCCCGAGCGGCCGTTTTCCCCGCAGGCCCAATCGATCGGCTTCGATCTCGTCGGCCGGATGAGCAGGGCGACGGCGGTCGAATACCCCAACGACCCGGCCACGGCGGCCCGGATTGCCTCCTACGAGCTCGCCCACTCGATGCAGCAGAGCGTGCCGCGGGTCGTCGACTTCGCCGACGAGACGGAGGAGACGAAGCGGCTCTACGGCCTCGATCTCCCCCACTGCCGCGACTTCGGCATGCAGCTGCTCGCGGCGCGCCGGTTCGTGGAGCGCGGCGTCCGCTTCATCCAGATCCAGCATGGCGGCGGCGGCGCCGGCGCCTGGGATGCCCATGGTGGCCTCAAGGCCAACCACTCAAACCTGGCGCTCGCCGTCGATCAGCCGATCGGCGGGCTCCTCGAGGATCTCGCCCGACGCGGCCTCCTCGACGAGACGATCGTCCTGTTTGCCACCGAGTTCGGCAGGACTCCCGGCACGCAAGGCTCCGACGGCCGCGACCACCACCCCTTCGCGTTTTCGGTGTGGATGGCCGGCGGCGGCATCAAGGGGGGCACCGTCCACGGCGCCACCGACGAGCTCGGCTTCCACGCCGTCGAGGATCGCCACTACGTCACCGACATCCACGCCACGATTCTTAAATCTCTCGGCCTCGATTCCCACAAGCTCGAGATCCCCGGCCGCAAACGCCTCGCCATCGACCACGGCACGCCGATCGACGCGATCCTGGGGTGAAGCGAGGGCCGCTCGCGGCGGCGAAAGCCTACGACAGAATCTCGCCGGCCCAGAGTTCCCGGAAGAACTGTCGCCAGGGGACAATCCGGATGCCGTCGACGACCCGTTCGGCGGTCTCGTTGCAGACTACGATCGCCAGCCTCGGGCGGTGCGTCTCGCCGAACAGCCGCAGCCCCCGCAAGTCGCGATCGTCCACGCGACTCGTGCCCTTCACCTCGATGGCGACCTCACCGTCCCCGAGGATGAAATCGACTTCAGCCCCCGCCTTCGTCCGCCAGAAATGGATGTCGTAGGCGAGCTCCGAATACGAGGCATGGGCCACGAGCTCCATGAGAACGAGATGCTCGAAGGCTCGTCCGAAGAGATCGCCGCGTGGCTCCACGATCCGACGCCGGCTCACCGCGCCGGCGACCCCCACGTCAAACAGATAGAACTTCGGCGCCTTGCTGATCACCTGCCGTTCCTGCCGCTTCTTGAACGGGAGAACGAGCCGACCCAGAAGCGTGTCGCAGAGGATCTGGAAATACTCCTTGACCGTCTTCGCATCGACGCCACAGTCGCGGGCAATGTTGGCGTGGTTGATGAGCTCGCCGTGGCAGTAGCCCAGCGCCTCGAAGAACCGTGAGAACGCCGGCACGTTGCGTGTCAGCCCCTCGTCGAAGACCTCCTCCTTGAGATAGTCGCGGACATAGGCCTCGAGCGACTTCCGTGGGTGGACGGAAAGGTAGTGGGAGGGGATGAGGCCATTGTTGAGCGCCCGCAGCAGATCCATCCCTCCTTTCCCCCCGTCCCCGTGGGCCACGCCGGGAAACTCGGCGGAGACCAGCGGCAACATTTCGTAGCGCCACGCCCGACCACCGAGCAGGTTTGCCCGGCCACGCTTGAGCTTGCGGGCACTCGATCCGCACAGCACGAAGCGGAGCCCGTGGCCTTCGATGAGCCCGTGCACCTCGTCGAGGAGGGCCGGCACCTTCTGCACCTCATCGAGGATGACCGGAAGTGCGAGCTCCGCAGGGGAGCGGGTTAGGAGTTGCTCACGGAGGAGGGCCGGCCGCGTCGTGAAGGCGATCAGCAGATCGGTGCGGAGGAAGTCGAAGGAGAGGCTGCCGGGAAAAGCCTGCCGCAGAAACGTCGACTTGCCGGTCTTGCGGGCCCCCCACAAAAACGCCGACTGGCGCTCGGGAAGGACGATCGAGAGACGCCGCTGAAACGCTTCCATTCGGGACAACACTCCTGTTTAGTGTCACCAGAATGGATCATACTCCCGTTTAGTTAAGCCTCAAGCCATGAAATAAAACCCTCTTGAAGGATCGTCCCACAAAACAACAAAACGCCCCCACAGGCTGCTCAGCCCAGCTCAGGCGGATTGGCACCTCGTGCTTGGCTAGCGCCCGCTTTCGGGGTCGATCCGGGCTGTCCACCCCTCCGTGCCGCGAGCGAGCCGGAGCGACCGCGTCGAAGTGTCCCCCACAAGCCGCACGTGGATCCGTTCTGGAGAAGAGCCCTTGGGGCTCCCCTCGAGCGCCGGATCGTACGTCCCCCCGTCGATCCGCCGGGCAAAGCCCCGGCCCCCGGAGACTTCTCCCGCCACATGATCGAGCCAGGCGAGACGGTGCGGCGCGATCGCCACGGCGGCCACCGCTGGGCCAGCAGGCGAGGGGATCTCCTCCAGCCGCCAGGTGCGGCAGGCCTCCCCCGCTTCAAGGAGGAGGTCGTAGTGGAGCCCGGCGGGGTCGTCGGGGGCACCGGTGTGTTCGAGGAGGATGAAGCGCGGCATCGCGGCATTCTCGCTCTCAGCAGGCGGCGGTGCGGATCGCTTGCCGCCGATCTCCATCAATACTCGTCGCCGTCGCCGCCGGCGTCGCCCGGCAGGACGAGCGGCTTCGGCTTGTGGCGGACCGTCCGGGAGAGGTTCTCCTCGCGGAGGCGTTCCACCGCCGCCTCGAGGCTCATCGCGCCGAGATCGCCGTCGAGCCGGTCGCGGAGGCTCACCGTTCCCGCTGCTTCGTCGCGCGGCCCACAGACGACCATCATCGGGATCAGATCGAGCTGCGCGGTGCGGATCTTCGCCCCGAGCTTCTCAGGGGCCGCATCGAGCCCGACGCGCAGGCCAGAGGCTTCGAGCCGGGCCTTCACCGTCCTGGAGTAGGCCTCGCTCTTCTCGCTCACCGGGATGACCCGCGCCTGCTCGGGCGCCAGCCACAGCGGGAAAGCCCCGGCGAAGTGCTCGATGAGGACGCCGACGAACCGCTCCAGGCTCCCCAGCGGCGCCCGGTGGATCATGACCGGCTTGTGACGGGCGTTGTCGGCGCCGATGTATTCGCAGTCGAAGCGCTCGGCGCTAGGGAGGTTGTAGTCGAGCTGGACGGTGCCGAGCTGCCACTTGCGGCCGAGGGAGTCGTGGACGACGAAGTCGATCTTCGGCCCATAGAAGGCCGCCTCGCCGAGCTCCGGCTCGCAGCCGGGGAGATTCATGCGGCGGGCGACGCGTTCGATCGCCCCCTCCGCCTCGGCCCAACGCTCGGGCGAGCCGACATACTTGTCGCTCTTCGGATCTCGGAACCCAAGCCGCACCGAGAAGTTCGAGAAGGCGAGGCTGTTGAGCACTTTCAGCGTGAAGTCGATGCAGCCCTCGACCTCCCCTTCGACCTGCTCCGGCATACAGAAGATGTGGGCGTCGTCCTGCGTGAAACCGCGGACGCGCGTCAGGCCGCCGAGCTCACCCGACTGCTCGTAGCGGTAGACGGTGCCGAACTCCGCCAGTCGCAGCGGGAGCTCCTTGTAGCTCCGCGGCCGCGCCTTGTAGATCATCGTGTGGTGCGGACAGTTCATCGGCTTGAGGAGGTACTGCTCGTCCTCCTGCATGACGATCGGCTTGAACTGGCTGTCGGCGTAGTAGGGATAGTGGCCGGAGATCTTGTAGAGATCGATCTTGCCGATGTGGGGCGTGTAGACGGCCTGGTAACCCCGCGCCGAGAGCTCCTCGCGCACGAAAGATTCGAGCGTGCTCCGGAGGAGCGCGCCTTTGGGCATCCAGAGGATCAGCCCCGCGCCGACCAGGGGGCTCGTCGTAAACAGATCGAGCTGCTTGCCGAGGACGCGGTGGTCGCGCTTCCGCGCCTCCTCGAGCGCCAAGAGGTGCGCGTCGAGATCTTCTTGCGTAAACCAGGCGGTGCCGTAGAGCCGCTGGAGTTGGGCGTTGTTGGCGTCCCCTTTCCAGTAGGCGCCGGCGATGCTCGTCAGCTTGAAGGCGCCGATGCAGCCGGGGCTGGGGACATGGGGGCCGCGACAGAGATCGACAAACTCCCCCTGCCGGTAGAACGAGAGCGTGGGATACTCGGCGAGGCCCGTCTCGATGTGCTCTGCCTTGAGGGGCTGGTTGAGGCCAGCGATGATCGTCACCGCCTCCTGCCGCGGCACCTCGACCCGCTCGAAGGCCTCGTCGGCGGCGATGATCTTCCGCATCTCCTCCTCGATCCGGGGGAGATCGTCATCGGTGATCGGCTGGGCCGCCCGCATGTCGTAGTAGAACCCGGCCCCGACCGTCGGCCCGAAGGCGAGCTCGACCCCCGGAAACAGCCGCATCACGGCCCGGGCCATGATGTGGGCCGCCGAGTGGCGCATCACCGGCAGGGCCCGCGGATCGCCCGTGAACAGCCATTCGATCAGCGTCTCGCC
>CANGGC010000129.1 GCA_947453125.1 Planctomycetaceae bacterium
CCCCGGGGGTGGCAGACTGTTCCGGCGGCGGACCGATTCCGCGCGGTGTTTCGATCGTCTGCCGATACGACGAATGGGGGCGGAAACCCCGGTGGATCGTTCGTCACCTCGGTCGGAGTCTGCGGGCATGGAAATGAACAACGGCATGCGGGGCGGGAAGCGGTTCGGCCGCTGGCTTTGGATCGGCGTCACCTGTCTGCCGACGGTGGCCATCCCCGGCATCGTGACGCTCCCGGGCACCACGCAAGCGCTCCTTCGGGCCGACGAACCGCTCGGCGTGGCAGCCTCGTATGGCGCGGGAGTCCACGCCTACTACGATGGCGACTACCAGACCGCCTACGACGCGTTGACCGCCGCCATCGAGGCCGGCACGCTCGATCCACGGGCCTACTACTACCGCGGCCTGACGTCCATCAAGCTCGGCAAGATCGACGACGAGATCAACGGTGACTTCGCCGAGGGGGCCAGTCGTGAGACGATGGGCCGCGGCGGGATCTCGATCTCGCGGTCGCTCGAACGCGTCCAGGGGCGCGACCGCCAGCGTCTCGAAGCCTACCGGCAGCGGGCGCGTGTCGCCGCCGTGCAGCGTGACGAGGCGGCGATCCGGCAGCGGTACATCGGGGTCGAGGAAACGGCCCCCGACATCCTCCGCCGCCGCGTGCCAAACGCAGTGACGACTCCGGCCGAAGCGCTCAACGCGCCGGCCCCGAAGCCGCGTGGCCCGGCAACCCGTCCGGCCCCCAAGCCGCGCGATCTCCCCGCCACGCCGCGCAAGGCCCCGGTCGAACCGCCCGCCGACGACGATCCGTTCTCGGCCCCGCCGTCCGGCCGTGCCACCGAGGACCCTTTCGGCGATGAACCACTCCGCGATGACCGTCTCGATCAGCGTGACGAGCGGATGGAAGACAGTGCCGCCGAAACCGACGACGGCTTCGACCAGCGCGACCGGACGAGGGAAGAGAGTGCGGCCGAGTTCGACGATTCCCTCGACCAGCGCGATGCCCAGCAGGAACGCGAAGCTGCCGGCGGGTTTTGAAGATCGCACGGCAGAAGCCCTCCGTCGGCTTCTGAGGCCGGGGTTTCGGCCGCATCGCTGCGGCGGATGGGCGCACCGCAGCGAGATCGCCGCTCGAACGGACAGGGGCACATCGCCGTGAACGCTTCAGCGGCGCTGGTCGCCAGGATCGACGGCGAACTCGCCAAGGCGACGTTCGTCGACTCGCATTCGCACATCGATCCCCTCGCCCCGTCGGCGCGATCGCTGGCCGACATTCTCGGCTACCACTACTACACCGAACTGGTGCATTCGGCCGGGACGCCGCGGGAAGCGATCGAGGGGCCGGGGCTCGACGAGGAGTCGCGGGTCGCGCGGATCGTCGCGGGGCTCACCCACCTCACGAACACCATTCAGCATGCCTGGCTGATGGAGATTGCCCGCGACCTGTTCGGCTTCGAGGGGGACGCGCTCAACCCCTCCAACTGGCCGGATCTCGCCGGGAGAGTACGGGAGCGCTCGGCCGATCCGGGATGGACCGCCACGGTGCTGGCGAAGAGCCACATCGAGGCCGTCTTCCTCACCAACGACTTCGACGATCCCCTCGAGGGCTTCGACACCTCCCTCTGGGTGCCCTGCCTCCGGGTCGACGAACTCGTCTTCCACACCGGGAAGCCGGGCGTGCTCGAGCGGTTGGCACGGACATCGGGAGTGGAGCCTGGCGATATCGGGCGCATCGGTCAGGCAGTCGCGGTCGTCGCCGATCGATTTGTGCGGAGCGGGGCGCGGGCGGCGGCGATCTCGCTCCCCCCCGACTTCCGCCCCCGCCCTGTCGATGCAGCGGAAGCCGGACGGGCGCTGGCAGCGGTGTTGCGGGATGGCCTCGCCGCTCCCGCCGCGGACCGCGCGGCACTCTCGGCCCACCTCTTCTGGACCATCGCCGGCATCTGCCAGGAGCGTCACCTCCCCTTCGACCTCATGATCGGGGTCCGCCGGGCCGTCTATCCCGGTGGGGTTCATCAGGGACAGGATCTCCTCGACGGAAGGCTGTCACTGGCCGACTACGCGCCGCTGTTCAATGCCTTCCCAGGGGTCAAGTTTCCGGTGTCGGTCCTCTCCCGGCCGCTCAACCACGAGCTCGTCAGCTTCGCGTGGATCTTCCCCAACGTCCTGCCGTTCGGCCATTGGTGGTATGCCAACACGCCGTCGACCATTCAATCCGATCTCGAGCAGCGGATCGAGGCTGTGCCGCGGACGAAGCTCCTCGGCTACTACAGCGACATGTACAAGGCGGAGTTCGGGTATCCGAAGTTCGCGATGTACCGCCGGACGCTCGCCCGGGTGCTTGCCAATCGGTTCGTCGTCGAGCGTGGGTGGGGTGAGGAGCGGGCGGTCGACCTCGGGCTCGACCTTCTCGTCCGCAATCCACGGCGCGTCTTCTACGACTCCGATCCGAGCTGAAGCCCGGCGGCAAACAGCCAGCCCCAGCCGGCGATGAGGAGCACGCCACCGATCGGCACCACCGCGCCGAGGATCTTCAGGCCGGTGAAGGCGAGGATCGCCAGCAGCCCGCTGAAGATCAGCGTGCCGGAGAGGAAGCAGACCCCCGAGGCCCACAGCCGGCGGCGGCAGACGGCCGGTGCGGGGAGGGCGGATGCAAGCGCCACCACGAGCAGGACCAACGCGTGGAAGAGGCCGTAGCGGACGGCGGTCTCCCAGTTGGCAGCCTGACCGTTGGCCTCGAAGTGGGCCTTGAGGCCGTGGGCCCCGAAAGCGCCGGCGGCGACCCCGATGCCGCCGAGGAGGGAGCCGGCGAGAAACCAGATGCGAGCCATGGAGGGGAGCCTGTGGACTGGAGCAGGAGAGGCCGTCGGCCCTTGTGGCGGCGAGCCGTCAAGAGGCTCCCGCCGCAGTTGCGGTCAGGGGCGGTTGACCCCGAGGAGCTTGTCTTCCTCCTCCTCCTGGATGATGATCCGAGGCGTGACCATGAGCATCAGACTGTCGGTCGTCCGGCCCATGCCGACGTTCTTGAAGAGCCGGTTGATGTAGGGGATCTTCGAGAGGATCGGCACGCCGAACTCGTTGCGCCCCTCGCGGAGACGCTTGATGCCGCCGAGGAGGACGGTGCCGCCGTCCGGCACGCTCACCGTCGTCGTCACCGACGTCGTGATGTATTCCGGCTGTTGGATCGTCGTGCCGCTGGAGCGGACGGTCTGCTCGTTTGACGTCTTGGCGTTGAGGCCGAGCGAGGCACCGAGCGGGTTTTGCCCCTGCTGGCCGACGCCGCCGTCGAGGCCCGACTTCTCGTCGGCACTCTTCGTCGAGGTCGAGCGGGAGCCCTCGAACTGGAACTCCTGCACCTTCCCGATCTGCGAGAACCGCGGGATGAGGGTGAGGCGGACGAACCGCCGATCGTTGGAGACGACGGCCTGAACGTTGACGCTCGTTCCCTCGTTGAGGACCGTGATCACCGGTTGCTGGGCGGCGGCGAAGTCGCCGACGACGGGGATCACCGAGGTCACGAACGGCCGCGACACCGAGTCGTTGATGAAGGCGTTTTGGCCGTTGAAGAGTGTCACCTTCGGGGCCTGCATGACGTTCGAACGGGTGTTGCCCTGGGCGGCCTGGATGAGGAAGTAGGCCTCGATGTCCGAGAGGATCGCGAACCCGAACGTTGCCGCTGACGTCGTCGGATCGGGGAGTCCAGGCATCGACGGCACCTGACCGGCTCCGAAGCTGTTCTGCCGGAAGGGGATCGAGTAGAAGTTTTGAATCGGCTGGCCGTTGAGAGTCTGGTTTTGGCCGACGTTCCCGATCCTGGAAACGCCCGGATTGCCAGCGTTGTCGAGGCCGATCGTCTGCGTCGGGCCACCGGGGCTGGCGGGGATGCCGAGCGAATACGGGGAGGTCGAGCCGCCGCCCGCTCCGGGGACGGCGGTCATGTTGAGCGGGTCACGGACGTTCGACTGGATGTTGAAGTCGAAGTCGACGCCGATCCGCTCGAAGAACGTGTCGTTGAGACGAATGAAGCGGACCTCGATCGCCACCTGGAGATCCTGGAGACGGCGGAGTTGCTGGAGGAGGTCGGCGATCTCGTCGTGCACCTCCTGCGTCTGGCTGACGACGATGCTGAGATTTGTCGGGAAGGGCTGGATCGCTCCCTGACCGCCGACCGTGTTCCACGTCTGCGGGGCGACGGTGTTTTGGATCAGGTCGATGAGCGACTGGAAGTCGGCCTGGGAGCCACCGAGCGGCGAACCACCGCCGAGCAGCGGCACCCCCCCGGAGCTGCCGACCTGCGGGGCGTTGCCGCCGACGCCGGGGATCTGGGCGAGGTTGTTGCCGTCGAGCGGGGTGTCGGTGCCGGCCCGGGCGACCGCCCCGGGGGCGGGGCCGGTCTGGACGGAGAGGTTGGAGAGCGTCGAGAGCCGCGAGTAGCCGCCGTTGATGGCGCCGTCGAGGCCGGTGTCGTCGGAAACGAAGTTCGGAATCGGGATGACGAGATCCGCGACTTGATACGAGACGCTGAAGACCTGCCCCTTCATGAGGCGTGGGCTCGTGACTTTGAGCACCTCGTCCTTGACGCAGTAGTCGAGGTGGAGCGGCTCCAAGAGGAGTCTGAGAGCACTCTTGAGCGTGATCTTCTGCTCCAGCGAGATGGTGACGGGCGTGTCGCTCCTCACTCCCTCGGACTCCATCCCGACCATGTCGAGATGGATCGGCACCTCAGCCTGCTTGGCGAGCGAATCGAGGACGGCTGCGAGGGGCTCGCCACGGTGAACGGCGACGACCTGGGCGGAGAGCTTCTTGTGGATCGCGGCCTCGGCCGGCGAAGCGCGTCCGCGTCCCTCACCCTCGAGGCGGTTGCGGTTCTTGGTCAGATCCTCCCAGTCCTTCGTGGCTGGGAACTCGATCGGCCCGACGAACGGTGTGCTCGAGCGGTCGACGTCGACCATCGCCTCGATGAAGCCATCTTCCTTGTCGCCGGCGATCGACTTTTGTGTGTCGAGGCGGCGGATCATCCGGCTCTGTGAGAGGAGCTGGCGGACGACCGGATTGTCGGGGGAGAGTTGGGCGGCCTTCTTCGCCAGCGCTTCGGCCTCGGCGTAGCGGCGCTCGTCGATCATGGTGTTGTATTCGTCAACGATCATCGCCAGACGCTGGTCGACCTCGACCTTCTTGGCCCGCTCGCGGTTGATCTTCGACTCGATCTCGGCGTTCTTCTTGTCGAGGGCGATCTCGGAGGCACGCTTGCCGGTCGTCTCCTCGATCTCGCGACGGGCGCGGTCGATGCGCTTCGTGAGTTGGGTGCGGGTCTCGGTGGGGATGTCGGCGGCGGCCACATCGGCGGCAGCGGTATCGAGGAGATCAAGGGCCTCCGCAGCCGATCGCTGGGCCGCCCGGCGGGCTTCGAGTTGGCGGGCTGCGACCTCGGCCGAGAGGCGGGCCACGATCAGATCGCGGGGGAGGCTGGCCTGACCGGTAGGAGCAGCCTGAGCCTCGACGGGCGTCGGGGTCTGTCGCTGGGCTGCCGAACGGTTCAGCGCTTCTTCAATGACGCGGCGGGCGTCGGCGGCACTGGCGTTGCCGGTCTCCTCCTCGGCAGCGGTGGCTTCCGCGGCGGGAGCGGGAAGCGATTCCACGGCATCGTCGGCGACGAGAGCCCCGGGGGCGGCAAGCACCGTCAGGGACACCCCCGCCAGCCAGACCCAGCCGGAGGCCGGGGCCTGGTTACGGACAGACTGCGGGCGCGACGTTGGCCGACCGGTGCCGGCTGCAGCGTGGATGTGGCGAAAGCTTGCCATGGACATGATCCCCGTGGATGGGAGAACCGTGAGGGCGGGATAGGTACCGGCCCCGGGGGGAACGGGTCAAGGGCATCCATCGCCGCGAAAAACCAGGTTTTCGGCCCCGGAGCCCGCCAATTCCTCGCGGCCGGCGGGAATTCGGGGGATTCGGACGCCTACTGGCCCTGGCCTGCCGCCCTCGAGGAGGGGGCGATTTCGTTCGAATCCCGGCCGGGCTCGTCAGCCGGTGCCGGTTTTCGGGCGTTCGAGGGCTCGCTCGAGCGTGTCGAGGAGCTGGTCGACGCGGAACGGCTTGAAGAGGACGAGGTTGATCCCCGCCTGCCGGGCTTTGACGATCGAATGCCCCGGGTCGTAGCCGAAGCCGGTCATGAGGACCAGCGGTACGTCGACGAGGATTTCGCTCAGGCGGAGAAAGAGTTGGTAGCCCGACATGTCGGGGAGACGGATATCGGAGAGGATCACGTCGTAATCCTCGTCTCCGGCGGCCCGCACCATCGAGGCGGCTTCGGCGCCGTCGCGAGCCGTCTCGACGATGCTGCCGTTGCGTTCGAGGAGGCAGTGGGCGGCCGCGCGGACCTGTTCGTCGGCATCGACGACGAGGATCCGCTTGCCGGTCAGCGAGCGCCGCCGCTCGCCGCGGCGATGCTGAGCGTGGGCCGTGCTCGGCGTCATCTTCTCCCCCACCTTCTGGATCGCCTGCTTGATGTCGCGGGCGTTGCGGAGGATCCGCTGGAGCCGCTCCACGACATCAGCGTCGTGGCCGATGTAGCGTTCCATGACGTTGACGGCGTCATTGAGGATGTCGTCAATCGGGAGGGCGACTGCCCCGTGGATCGCCTCGACGCTCTCGGCCGTGGTGGAGGCCTTCTCGGCGACGAGGAGTTCGAGGGTGTTGAGGGCGGCCGCGACGTCCCGGGAGAAGATCTCGAGGAACTGCATGTCGGTGTGGGAGAAGCCCCCCGGCTCGGGGCTTTCGACGTTGAACGTCCCGATCACGTGGTCATGGAGCATGAGTGGCACGGTGAGCGAGCTTTTCGCCCCCTTGCACCCTTCGAGATAGCGGGGGTCTTTCGTCGTGTCGTTACAGAAATAGCCCCGTCCCGTGGCGGCGACATACCCGGTCACCCCGTTGTGTTCGGTGCGGGCAAAGAGGATCCGGGCCTCCGCCTCCGGTTGCATTCCCTCGGCAAGAAGCGGTTCGAGCCGGCCGGTCTTGCGATCGAGGAGGCGGATCTCGACCACGTCAAACAGCAGAAG
>CANGGC010000130.1 GCA_947453125.1 Planctomycetaceae bacterium
GCAGCGGCTCGCCGCGGATCGCCATCACGGCCAAGTCCGCCGCGCCAGTGCGAAGCCGCTTCACCGCCGCCGGGCTGACGCTCGCAATGTGGGGGGCGAGGATGACGTTCGCGCGGCCGAGGATTCCGTGGCCGGCGGGAATCGGCTCCGGCGCGAAGACGTCGAGCGCGGCGCCAGCGACGCGGCCGGAATCGAGCGCCGCGACGAGCGCGTCAGGATCGACGAGATCGCCGCGAGAGAGGTTGACGATCAACACCCCCGGCTTCATCCGGGCGAGGTTCGCCGTACCGATCAGACCGCGCGTCTGCGGGAGCGACGGGCAATGGAGCGTGACCAGATCGCTCTCCACGAGAAGCCGATCAATCGCCACCGGCTCCGCACCGAGCTCGCGGATCGCGCTTTCGGCCACGGCCGGATCGCTGACAAGCACCCGGCCGCCGAAGGCGACGAGCCGGCGGATGACGCCGCGGCCGATGCGCCCCGCGCCGACAACGCCGCAGGTCATGGAGGCGAGCGTGCGGAAGCCCTCGACGCCGGTGGCCAGCCCCCAGCCGCCGCCATGGACCTTCGTCGCATGAGGGACGACCTGCCGCGTTAGGGCGAGGATGAAGGCGAGGGTGTGGTCGGCGACCTCGTCGATGCAGTAGTCGGGGATGTTGCAGACGGGGATGCCGCGGGCTCTGGCCGCCTCGCAGTCGACGTTGTCGTAGCCGATCCCGTAGCGGACGATCGCCTTCGCCCGCCCCATGGCAGCGATGACGTCGGCATTGATCGGGGCAAACTGCGTGATCACCGCATCGGCATCGGCCACCGCGGCGGCGAGAACGGCCGGATCCTTGGAGCGAGGGTCGACGACCGTGCATCCGGCCTTCTCGAGAATCGCCCGTTCAAGATCGATGTTGTCGAACGAACGGTCGGTGATCACGACCTTCATGAAATCCCCCCTGCCAGTCCCGTCACGCGCGAAAAGCCATCCTGTCGACAGTCGACGGGTAGCGTACTGGGAGTCTAGCGCTCGCGTTAAAGCGCTGTCAACCAAGGCTACGCGTCACCCCCCGGCGTGTTCGACCTCGTCGCGCGATGGGCACCCGAGCCGGCCGCCGAAGCGCGTGCACTTGAGCGACGCGGCGACGACGGCGAAGCGGGCCGCTTCCGCGATCGTCGCTCCCTCAGCCAGCCGCAGCGCCAGCGCCCCATGAAAGACATCCCCGGCGGCGAGCGTGTCGACGACCTCGACGCGCGGCGCCGGTGCCCGGCAAAGCTCCCCGGCTTCTATCCAGGCATAGCCGTCGGCGCCGCAGCTGGCGCCGACATGCCCGGGATGCCCGGCGGCAACATGCCGCAGCGCCGCTTCGAGATCGTTCATGCCGGTGTGGAGAAAGAGCCCCGCGTCGGAGAAGACCGCATGCGACGAGAGGGGCACGAGCCGAGCGAGGACGTCAGCGGGGGCGATGTCGGCGTCGAGCATCCCAAGCACGCCGGCAGCCCGGGCCGCCGCGAGCGCCGCGGCAGCCCCCTCGGGCCAGCGCGTGTCGACATGGACGAAATCCGCGCTCGCGACCCGCTCGAGCGGGAGCCAGTCGGCCGCAGGCTCGAGGCTCGCGTCGTGGTAGGGAACGACGAGCCTGTCTCCTCGGGCATCGATGATGCTGACGGCAGTCGACGATCGCCCCCCCGGCACACTCCTCACGGCGGAGACATCGAGGCCTGCCGCGGCCAGTTCACGGCGCATCCCCACGCCGCGCGGATCGGCGCCGACGCGCCCCCACACCGCCCCCTGCCCCCCGAGGCGGACAAACGCACACGCCGCCGACACGGCCATCCCGTCGACCACCTCGGCGGCGTCGGTGGCAAGCACCTTCCCCGGCACGGCCGGCACCGCAGGCACCCGGTAGAGCGTCGTCGTGCAGATCCCCCCCACGGCGATGAGCATCGGCCGTCGTCTTTCCTCTACTGCCACGCCACTCACGCCAATGGCTCCGTCGGCAGCATCCCCTCGAGGGCGGCGATACGGGCAAGCAGGCCGTCACGCTCGGCGCGGAGCCGATCGACGCCCGGATCGGGCTGGAGCGCCGTCACATCGCGGGCCACGGCGTAGATCGCTCCCTCCTCCGGCACGGCGCGGGCGTTCCATTCGAGCGTCACGAAACGGCCGTCAGCGCAGCGGTAGCGGTTGCAGAAGCGGTGCGTTGTTTCGCCGCGGCCGAGCTTCTCGACCTCGGCAAGCGTCGTTGCCTGGTCGTCGGGATGAACGAAATCGAGGAACTTCCTCGACAGGAGCACGCTCTCGGGGTGGCCGAGGAGGCGGATGGCGTTGTCGTTGACGCGGAGAAACGTCCCCGACAGGCTGGCGATGCAGAACAGATCGATCGACAGATCGAAGAACCGGACGAGCTGCTGCTCGGCCCGACGCTGCCCCGACTCGAGGTGCGTGACGAGGGCCTCGACGATCTCGCCGGCATCGGCGGGACGCTGCTCCGGGGCGATCGCCAGGCAAGCTCGGGCGAGGGTCGAAAGCGCCTCCGGGGCATCACAGTGTTCGAGGCGGGCAAGCGCCGCGGCCGTGTCCCCCTCCTCCGCCTGCCGCCACACCTCCACCGGCGTCGTCCCCCGGTAGGCGGGCAGTCCGGTGAGGATCTCGCAGAGGATGCATCCGAGGCCGAAGACGTCGGTCCGCCGATCGACGCGGTCGATCTCCCCCCGCGCCTGCTCTGGCGCGAGATAGCCGGGGGTGCCAAACACGGTCCCGCAGGCGGTGTGGAGCTCTTCGGGCGTCTCCCCCCGATCCTCGTCGTTGAACACCACCTCCGGCTGGGGATCGTCGAGCAGTTTCGCCAATCCCCAATCCATCACCGTCACGAGGCTGTACTCCCCGACCATGATGTTGGCAGGCTTGAGATCGCGATGGATGACGCCGGCGGCATGGGCATAGGCCACCGCCTGACAGGCCTGGAGGAAGGCGGCGAGGAGGCGCGGGAGATCGTCGGCAGCGCCGACGCGGGCATCGAGAATCTGCCGGAGCGTCTGGCCGCGCAGCAGCCGCATCACCATGAACGCCCGGCCGTCGCTGGTCTGGCCGAACTCATGGATCGCCATGATGCCGGGATGGTTGAGCCGGCTGGCGATCCGCGCCTCGCGCAGGAAGCGCTGGAGCTGCGACGGCCGATTCCCCCTGACTTTGAGCGACTTGATCGCCACAGAGCGCTCCAGCTGGAGATCGAGCGCCTCGTAAACCACCCCCATCCCGCCACGGCCGACCTCGCGGATGAGCCGATAACGCCCCCCGGCCCCGGCCACGCCGATCGCCGCCACCATTTCGGCATCAACGTCGGCGCTCGCTTCGCTGGCATGCATCACCGTCCGCCGCTCGGCGACGGAAAGGGGCCGGAGGTGGACGGTGTGGTCGATCGGCCCGACGGTGAGTTGGGCGTGAAAGGGATCATCGAAAACCGGGGATACGCCGCTGTCGTCGCCGCAGACCATTTCCTCCGGCTGCAGACATGGAGAGACGATCCGTGTCGGCTGGTCGGGCGTGCGCGCAGGGGCAGGAACGCCCGGAGCGCTCTCCATCGCCGTCGATGGCTCGACGGTCGCCATCTCGTGCTCCTCCCGCTGGGGTTTCGCCGGGCCGCTGGCGTTCCGGCAGCCTTCCGCATCGTCAAACCCTCGGCAGCCATCCTACCGCGGCCGGTCAAGGGCTGCCCGGTTGGGGCATTCCTCAGAGGCAGGGACAGTCTGTGGGGAGGATCATGGCGACAGCTCCCGGGACGGCCTCGAAGCGGAAGCGGTGGGCCTTCATCGGCTCGCCGTCGAGGTTCACCGGAAGCTCCCCGGCACTCTCCGTCTCAACCCACGGCACCCGCTGGCGGACGATCCACCGCCCCCCGCGCCAGGGGGCGCCGGCGGAGACCGCGGCCGCCAGTTCGGCAGCCACCTCGGGAACATCGGTCACCGAGAAAGGGGCGAACGAAACGACATCGAGGAGGCCGTCGTTGATCCGGGCCTCGGGGGCGAGTGGATGGCCGCCGCCGGCAAGGCGGCCATTGCAGACGGCGCCGACGATCATCCCGGCGCTGCTCTCGCCGTCGGGCGTGCGGAGCGTGCAGGCGTAGGGGCGAAAGTTGACCGCCTTGAGGATCCCCATGAGCGTGTAGGCCCCGCCGCCGAGGAAGTCCTTGAGTTCCACCGGCGTGTCGGCGGTGACGGCAGCCCCGAAGCCCCCGGAGGCGACATTCACGAAGTAGCGGTCGTTGGCGCGGGCTAGGTCGACAGGGCTCGGCGATCCCTCGCAGGCAAGGGTGAGCGCCGCCAAGAGATCGGCCGGCACCCGGCAGGCGGTGGCAAAGTCGTTGGCGGTGCCGAGGGGGAGGATCCCCATCGCCGGGCGCCGCGCCGGCTCGATCGCCGCAAGCTGCATGAGGCCATTGGCCATCTCGTTGACGCTCCCATCGCCGCCCCCGGCGATGATCCGCTCTACGCCGTCGGCCGCCGCCTCGGCAACGAGCCGTTCGACATCCCCCTTCTCCCACGTGACGCGGACCTCGAGCGGATGCCCCGTCCGACGGAGCGCGTGGACCGCGTCGCGCACCGGCTGAAGTCCTGCCTTCTTGCCATTGAGAATCAGTCGGGCACGCATGGTGGGGATCTCCGGGAGAGCACAGCGATGAGGACCGTCGCATTTTGGCTGGGCGATGCTGCGGGGATAGGGGGTGGTGGGGCCTGCGGCCCCGGTGACTGGCTGACGCTTGCGAGACGGTGGCCCGGCCAACATACTGTACAACTGGCCACAACCGTGCGAGATCTCCTCCACGCCCTCGAAGATGATGGGTGGATTCAGGTACGGCAGCGAGGAAGCCACCGGCAGTTTCGCCATCCTCACAAGTCGGGTACCGTTACCGTGGCGGGCAAGCCGTCGGCTGATGTTCCTCCCGGCACCCTCAACAGCGTGCTCAAGCAGGCCGGCCTGCGGCCTGCCGATCGGCAGGATCACGACAACGGAGGGAGCGACGGATGAAATACCTCGTCGTCATCGAGGAAACGAAAACTGGATTCGGGGCCTACGTGCCGGACCTTCCTGGCTGCATCGCCGTCGGTTCGACGCGGGCCGAGGTCACCCGCTTGATTCACGAGGCCGTGCAGCTTCATCTCGAGAGCCTTGCCGGCGACGGCCTTCCGATTCCGATGCCCCATTCCTCCCCTGACGTCGTCGAGGTGGGGGACCACTGAAAAGCGGAGTTCCCCATGCTCGATGCCGCCACGCGGGCCCGCGATTTTCCTGCCCTCACCGGGATCGTTTATCTCAACACCGCCGCCGAAGGGATCCCGCCGCCGGCGGTTGGTGAGGGGCTTAGCCAGTACTTCCGCGACAAGCAGCTCGGGATGGACGGCAGGCTTCGACATGCCGCGGTCCATGCAGAAGCCCGCCGGCTCGCCGCCGCGATTGTCGGCCTCGAGGCCGACGACGTCACCATCTGCTCCTGCTCCTCTGAAGCGTTCAACCTCGCGAGCCTCGCCCTCCGCCTCCGCGATGGGGATGAGGTCGTCGTTACCGATCTCGACTTCCCGTCGAGCGTCACACCGTTTCTTCAAGGTGGCTGCCCCGCCACGGTGAACGTGTGGCGATCGCGTCAGGGGAGCCTCGTGAACGAAGACCTCGTCGCGCTCCTCTCGCCACGGACGAGGCTCGTCTCCTTACCGCTGGTGAGCTTCTACAACGGCTTCCGCGCCGCAGTCCCGGCAGTCGCCGAGATCGTTCACCGCCATTCCCCGGCGCTCCTTGCCGTCGATGTCACACAGGGGCTGGGGCGGATCCCCATCGATCGCGATTCGGGCGCCCTCGCCGGCGCTGATCTCATCGTCTCGAGCACGCACAAGTGGCTCCTCGGGCCCCACGGCGGCGGGATCGTCGGCGTGCCGCCACAGCGCCGCGACGCGTGGACCGTGCCGGCCGGGGGCTGGTTCAACCTCCACGACGCGTTCGGGGCCGACCGCTTCGAGCGGGCCGAGAGTCTCCCCGGCGCCGCGAGCTTCGCCGTGGGAATGCCGAACTACCCCGCCCTCTACGCGATCAGGGGGGCGCTTGAATACCTCTCGGGCGTCGGCGTCGCCGCGATCGATCGCCGGGCCACGCCACTGGTGGCTGAGTGCCTGGCCGGCCTCCGTGGCCTCGGCGTCGATCTCCTCTCACCGACCGATCCGGCGCGGCTGGCAGGCATCGTCGCCTTCCGCCACCCCCGGGCCGATGCCCTCCACCGCTTCCTCCACGATCGAAAGATCCACGTCATGCACCACGCCGGCCGGCTCCGCGTCGCGTTCCACGGCTACAACACCGAGGCCGACGTCGCCACGTTCCTCCGCGAGATCGCTGCGGCGCTGGCCACGGTCTGACGAGCCTCGCGCGAGACTGAGCGCCCGCAGTCGGAAATCTTAAAACTCGGCGTGCTGCCGGCCGGTGCCAGCCACCGCCGCAAACAGATCGCGGCGCGCATCGAGCAGCGCGAGCGCATGGTGGACATCGGGAGGCTCGTCAGCAGCGACAGACGTGCTCACGACAGGCGCCGCGGGCGTCGCCACCGGCGTGACAACCGCCCGGCTTCCGCTTCCCCACGGCACGACGCTGATGACGAGCGCTGCGGCGATCCCGGCCACCATCTCGGGGAGGAGCCGCCGCCGCGGATTCGAACCTCGAGTAACCCGAGCCTGGCCGGCGAGCATGAGGCGGCGTTCCCAGGCCGCCTCCTCCATCGCAACGACGACTCGCTCCCGGAAGCCGGCATCCGGCGCGGGAAGACCGCGACCGCGAAGGATCGCTTCGATCGCGTGGCCGCTCGGCTGCGATTCGGGGCCGACGGAGTCGTCTGCGTCGTGCGGATCGAAAAGGTTCATCGGATCACCTCCACGGCGAGTGCCGCGCGGAGCTTGTCGAGGGCGTAGCGATATCGGCCGGCGGCCGTGTTGAGACTCACGTTGGTGACCTTCGCGATCTGCGCGAACGTCAGGCCGCCATCGATCTTCAGGGCCACCACCTCCCGCTGGGCCTCCGGCAGGCCGGCGA
>CANGGC010000131.1 GCA_947453125.1 Planctomycetaceae bacterium
AACCCGTGCCGTCGCGGCCGCTCCCCTCCCCTGCCGATCCAGCCCTGCCTTGCCCCGCCTCGCCCCCAGCTATCCAGCCCCGCCTTCCCTCCCTCGCCCCGGAGCTCTCCATGAGCGAATCGCTCTCCCGTCCGCCGAAGGCCTCCCACCATTTCCGTCGGGTCGCGATCCTCTTTGCCGGCGGGCCGGCGCCCGGTGCCAATGCCGTCATCTCCACTGCCGCGATCTCGTTTCTGCGGAATGACGTCGAGGTGATCGGCATGAAGCACGGCTATTCGTCGCTAGCCGACTTCTCTCCCGACAAGCCGCTCGTCGAGGGGAAGGACTACGTCCGCATCACGCCCGAGTTCATCAAGCGCAGCCGCTCCAGCCAAGGGATCCTCCTCGGCACCGCGCGCACCAATCCCGGGCGGTCGGTGTCGTCGCCGGCCCATCTCGAGGATCCGGAGCGGGTCAAGCCGCTCTCGAATGTCGACGCCGGCCTCCGCTCGCTCGGCGTCGAGGCCCTGATCTCGATCGGCGGCGACGACACGCTCAAGACCGCCAACAAGTTCAAGCTCTATCAGGATCGGCTCCCCGCCGGGACGAAGAAGATCCCGGTCGTGCACCTCCCCAAGACGATCGACAACGACTACATGGGGATCGACTTCACGTTCGGTTATTTCACCGCCGTCGACACTCTCGCCGCCGAGATCCGCAATCTCCTCTACGACGCCGAGGCGGGACGGGCCTACTACCTCTGTGAGACGATGGGCCGCAGCGCCGGCTGGCTCTCCTACGGCGCGGCGATCTCCGGCGAGGCGAGCCTCGTGATCAGCGTCGAGGACATCCACGGGAAGTTCCGTGGCGAGGAGACGGTCACCGCTGCCGACGGCACGACGAGCATCAAGCCGGTGATGAACGTGGCGGAGGTGGTGAACCGGATCGTGAAGACGATGCGCGTCCGCGAGGAGCAGGAGGGGAAGCCCTACGGCGTGATCGTCCTCGCCGAGGGGCTCGCCGAATATCTCCCCCAGAGCCAGCTTGCGGGCATTCCCCGTGACGACCATGGCCACATCTCGATCACCCACGTCCAGCTCGGGCGGATGTTCTCCAAGCTCGTCGCCGACGAATACAAAAAGCAGACCGGCAAGTCACGGAAGGTGGTGGGGCTGCAGCTCGGCTACGAAGCCCGCTGCGCCGCGCCGCACGCTTTCGACATCATGCTCGGGAGCCAGCTTGGCGTCGGTGCCTACCGGGCGCTCGCCGAACGTGGGCTCAACGGCGTGATGGTGAGCGTGTCGGGGCAGCTCGACCTCAACTACGTCCCCTTCGAGGAGCTCGTCGACCCGAACA
Source organism: Planctomycetaceae bacterium (assembly GCA_947453125.1). Classification (GTDB taxonomy): domain Bacteria; phylum Planctomycetota; class Planctomycetia; order Pirellulales; family UBA1268; genus QWOP01. The sequence continues at coordinate 1,336 of CANGGC010000131.1, forward strand.
CGCTCGTGACGGTTGTCCGCTACGTCGAACGCAACAGCGACTTCCACCGCCTCGCCCGATTCCTCGAGACGTTCGTCAACGACTGAACGGGACGTTCACCCCGCTCAGACCGTCAGCGAACCCTTCGTACTCGGGATCCCCGGTTGCCGGGGGTCGCTCTCCACAGCCATCCGGATCGCCCGGGCAGCGGCCTTGAAGACCGCTTCGGCGATGTGGTGGGCGTTGTGGCCGTGGTGGAGGACGGCATGGACGTTCGCCCCGGCCGCGGATGCGAAGCCCTCCCAGAACACTTCGACGAGCTGGGTGTCGAAGGTGCCGATCGACGGCACCGGAAACGGGACGTGAAAGACCGTCGCCGCCCGACCGCCGAGGTCGACGGCGACCGTGGCGAGGGTCTCGTCCATCGGCAGCGTGAAGTGGCCGTAGCGGCGGATCCCGCGGCGCTCGCCGAGCGCCTCGCGCACCGCCTGACCGAGGGCCCGCCCCACGTCCTCGACGGTGTGGTGGCCGTCGACATGGAGATCTCCCTCGCAGCGGATCGTGAGGTCGAGAAGCGAGTGCCCGGCGAGGAGCGTGAGCATGTGGTCGAAGAACCCCAGGCCGGTGGCAATGTCGGCCCGGCCGGTGCCATCGAGGCCCACGGTAAGAACGATCGAGGTCTCGGTGGTGCGACGCGTGACGGTGGCGGTGCGGTGCATGGCTCGGGTGCGTAGAGAAAGGGCGTGGAGGGGGCGATCAGGCCTGGGCGAGGATTCCACCGAGGGTGGTGAGGAAGGCGTCGATCTCGGCGTCGGTGCCGACGGTGATCCGCAGGCCGTCACCCCAGCCGGCATAGTGCATGAACCGGACGAGGATCCGGTTGGCCTTGAGCGCTTCGTAGATCGGGCGGTGCGGTCGCGTCGGGTGGGTGCACCAGACAAAGTTCGCCTGGCTCTCCTGAACCCGGAATCCGAGGTCGGCAAGCGCCTGGGTGAGCCGGGCCCGGGTGGCAAGGATCGTGGCCCGGTTGGTGCGGAGCCAGTCACGGTCGCCGATCGCCGCAGTGGCCGCCGCGATCGAGAGCGCGTCGCAGTTGTAGGAATCCTTGACCTTCTCGAGCTGGCGAATGACGGAGGGCTGTGCCACCGCGAACCCGAACCGCAGCCCGGCCAGCGCGTACGACTTGCTGAAGCTGCGGGTGACGATCACCCGGTCGCTTCCGCGGACGAGGTCGAGGCAGTTGGCATCGGCAAAATCGCCGTAGGCCTCGTCGACGACGAGCGCACAGGGGAGGCGGGCGGCGAGCGCCGCGACCGCGTCAGGGGGAATGAGCGTGCCCGAGGGGCTGTTGGGATTGGCGATGATCGCCAGACGCACCGGATCCCCGGCGGCGGTGGTGGGGGTGCAGAACTCGGAGCCGAGCGACCAGTCTCGCTCGTACGGGATCTCCTCGCAGAAGACGCCCTGGATGCCGGCGAGCGTGCGATAGAGGATATAGCTCGGCGTCGGCACCCGCAGGGCCCCGCCCATCCCGACGAAGGTACGGACGAGGATCGTAAGGAGATCGTCGCTGCCGTTGCCGCAGAGGATCCAGTCGGGGTCGACTCCGAAGACTTCGGCTGCTTTTTCACGAAACCGGGTGGCCACAGGGTCTGGATACTTGGCGAGGGTCCTCCCGGCGAGAAGGGCCGTCACGGCGCCGGCCACCTCCGGCGAGGGAGCGTAGGGATTTTCGTTCGTGTTGAGCTTGATCCACTCCCCTCCCTGCGGCTGCTCCCCCGGCACGTAACCGGCCAGGGCGGCGATCTCCGGGCGGACGAGGGCCGCAGCGCGATCGGCGGCGGCGGAATTGTGTGACGGTGTCATGGGAGAAGTCTACCTCACCCCACGGGGCGCCCTCACGGGCAACCTGCCCCGCAGAATCGACACGATCGGCACGGGCCCACCCGCTGGTCGGATCGACAGGGGGGGGACGGGCGGCATACTGTCGGCGGCCCAGGCAGCGTTTGCCGTGGCAAGAGTCTCGAAGCGGAGCGACAACGTGGACATCGTTTGGATCGTGCTGGCCGCCGGTGCCGGGGCCTGCTTCGCCGTTCAGGCCTCAGCGAATGCGTCGCTCCGGTCTCATCTCCACAGCCCGCTCTGGGCGGCCTTCTTCTCGATCTGCGGGACGATTCTCACCGCAGCAACCGTGATGCTCATCCTCCGCCCCACGCCCCCGGAGGCGGTGGCGGCCCGGGGGGCCCCGTGGTGGAACTGGATCGGCGGGCCGATGGGAGCGCTCATCGTCCTCTCCGGAGCGGCACTGGCGCCCCGGCTCGGGGCCGCGGCCTTCATCGCGGCGGTCGTCGGGGGACAGCTCGCCTGTTCGCTCATCCTCGATCACTTCGGGCTGATGGACCTGCCGCGGCAGGCAGTGACCCCGGGGAGGCTCCTCGGCGTGCTGCTGGTGTTTGCCGGCGTCGTCCTCGTGAAGTTTCACTGAACCCTGTGCCCGGCAGCCGACGCCTCTCCCGGCGGCTACCTCGCGGCTGCGTCGATCTGGACATCGAGCTGCTGACCGACGAACAGGCTGCGGCCTGGCGTGCCGTCGGAGGGCGTCCCCACGTCCGTGTCGTCGACGATCTCGAAGAGCACCTGGAGGACGCGCGTGTCGACCCGCTCGGCGCTGTCGCCGCTGAGATTCTGCTTTGGCGCGACCGTGGGCACGGCGCGGAGGAACGCCAGACGGACCGGATGCTCGCCGTCGCCGCGGGGATACCCAAGCGCCGGCGCTCCGGGAATGAAGCGCGGGAGATCGTGCTCGTCGATGCTCACCCGGACATGGAGCCGGCTCGTGTCTCCAAGCACGACCAGCGGCTTGCCCGGCGGCGTGCCGACGAACTCGCCCGGGCGGACGTCGACCTGGAGGACCGTTCCCGCCACCGGCGCCCGGACGACGAACCTCTCGACTTCCACCCGGGCCAGATCGACCCCCGCGCGGGCCTGCTCGACGGCGGCCGCGGCGATCGCCACGTCGCGCTCCCAAGCCCCGGAGCGAAGTCTGGCATCCTCGGCCTGGGCCTCCTCGAACGCGGCCTGCGCGGTGTCGAAGGCCTTCCGTCGCTGGATCACTTCCTGTTCGGTAACGACCTTCTGGCGATGGAGATCCTCGGCGCGGGCGAGCTGATCGCGCTGCGTCTCGGCAGCAGCCTGCGCTCCGCGGACCCGCGCGGCGCTCGGCGGCAGGTCCTCGGGCCTGGGCAAGCCACGGAGCTTGGCGAGATCCTGCCCGGCGGCCGTCAGGGCGGCTTGGCGAACCTCGAGCTCCGCCCGCTTCCAGCGGTCCTCGAGCCGGAGCACGACATCGCCCGCCGCGACGACTTGCCCCTCGCGGACGGCCACCTCGGCGACGATCCCCGGCACCTCGGCGCAGAGATGGATGCTCTCCGAGCGGGGCTCGACGACACCGGCTCCGGCCACCGTGCCGGAAAACTGCCGGCGCACGGGGGCGACCGGGGGGAATTGCTCCGGGGGCACCTCATGCGTGTTGGCGAGGTGCCAGAGGAGCGTGCCGAAGCCGAGCACGCCGAGCAACGGGAGGACGAGGGTGCGGATCATGACTTGGGCCGTGGACTCGGTGGGTGATCAGGAATGGGACTGGGGAATGGTGTCGAGGACGATCCGACCATCGGCCATCTCGAGGAGGCGGTCGCCGAATTGGAGAACGCGGGAATCGTGGGTGACCACGATCACGGTCCTCTCCGGATGGACCGCGACCGACTTGAGGAGCTCCATCACCGTCTGGCCCGAACTCGAGTCGAGGGCGGCGGTCGGCTCATCGCAGACGAGGAGTCGGGGCTCGTGGACAAGGGCCCGGGCGATCGCCACCCGCTGCTGCTGGCCCCCCGAGAGCTGGTTCGGAAAGGCCTTCAATCGACTCCCTAGGCCGACGGCATCGAGGACGCCCGCGGCCTGTTCGATGGCCCGCTTCCGCGGCTGCCGCGCCACGAGGAGCGGCACGGCGACGTTCTCGGCCGCCGTTAGGGAGGGGAGAAGGTTGTACTGCTGAAACACGAAGCCAACGTTGCGGGCCCGGAAGTCGACGCGCCGGTTGCCGCGGAGTTGGGATTGGGGTGTGCCGAACAGGGTGACGTCGCCCGCGGTGGGGTCGAGGAGGCCGGCGATGATTGAGATCAGCGTCGTCTTGCCGCAGCCACTCGGGCCGACGAGGAGCGTCAGGGCCCCGCACCCGATGTCGACGTCGATGCCGTGGAGCACGCGCGTCCGCGTCTCGCCGCTGCCGAACTCCTTCTCGATCCCACGGCAGGCCACGCCCACGGCCGGCCGTGGGGCCGGGGGATCGGGCACAGGGGTGTTGAGGGCTGTGGACACGACGATCATCCGCGGAAGACGACGGCAGGCTCGAGGAGGAGGACCCGCCGCAGGCTCATGAGACTCGCGAAGGTGATGATGGCGACGACGACGCCGGCGGTGCCGATGGCCACCTGCCAGGGAATGTTGATGCCACGGAGATCGGGGAGGGCCCGGCCGGAGATTTCGAAGAAGGCCACCGCCATCCCGACGCCGAGCGAATAGCCGATGGCACCGATGATGGCCGCCTGGAGGAGCACCATGCCGATGAGGCGGCGGTTGTTGACCCCCATCGCCTTGAGGGCGCCGAAATGGCGGAGGTTCTCGAGCGTGAACAGGTAGAACGTCTGCCCGGCGATGGCGGCACCGACGATGAAGCCGAGCACGATCGTGATCCCGAAGTTGACCGGGATGCCGGTGTTGGCCATGTAGTAATTGATCGTCTGCCAGACGAACTGATCGTACGTCAGGGCCTCGAAGCCGGTGGCGGCCTTGATCCGGCGGCAGGCCTCGGCCGGTGTCACCCCCGCTACCGGAGCGCCGACGACGAACGAGAGTTGCTTCCGCTCCCGGGCGATGAACTGGGTCGCCTGGGAGTAGGTGGCGACGACGACCGGAAAGGATTGAAACGGCGCCGAGGTCTCGCAGATGCCGACGATCACGGCCCGGCGCTCGTTCATCTCGATTTCTCGGCCGAGTTGCAGCGGTTCGCCGGGCCAGAGTGACTCGTGCCCTGCCTTGTCGATGAACATCGCCGAGGGCCTGCGGAGATCGGCGAGGTCGCCCATGAGGATCGTCCGCGGCGCCCCGACGAAGCTGTGGTCGTCGACACCCAAGAGGATCACCTGCCGGAAGATCCCGTCAGGACGGCGGGCCCTGGCCACCCCTTTGTAGAGGCGCACAGCCCAGTCCATTCCCTCCACACCGCGGATCCGGTGGACGGCGCCGTCGGAGATCGGTTCGATCTCGTCGGCGTTCTGCTGGTGGCGGTCGGTGACCCACACGCTCGCCTCGCGGACATCGCGGAGGGGATTGGCGGTGCGGCTCATGAGGCCGACGAAGATCGACGCCTGCTGAGTGATGAGAAGCACCCCGAAGGCGACGCCGAACACGGCGCCGAGATACTTGGCGGTGTCGCCGTTGAGCATCTTCCAAGCGACCCAGTTCATCGTGGCACCGTCTTCCTTGTCCCGGCCGATGGCGCGGCGGTCGGGCCGACGATCGCCGGCCCGCGGCCGAGTGCGGCCAGCGAGAAGCGGGCGATGTGGTCGGCGAGGAAATCGACGTCGAGCGCGTCGTGCTCCGCCTCGCCCATCAAGAGGCGGGCGACGGGGCGGTGGACGGCGTAGAAAAGCACCTGAGAGACGACGCTGAAGCCGACGGGCC
>CANGGC010000132.1 GCA_947453125.1 Planctomycetaceae bacterium
CCATTCCTTACTCGCCACATCGGGGGCGGCGAGGATCTCCAGGAGCGTGGCGCCGGGCGACGCGGCCGTCGCGCTCCAGGCGGGCGCGGTCGCGGGGAGCGGCACGTAGCGCGACTGGAGTCGCTGGCGGGGCCGCCCCTCGTGGAGGAAGTGGCAGTCGAGTGAGCCGGCGACCTTTCCCTGCCACTTCAGCTCGATCCGGCTGTCGCCAGTGAACGTGCCGATCGCCGTCGCCTCGATCCCTTCGTCGGCGGCGATCCGGGCGAGCTTCTCCCAGTCGCCCGGGGCGACGGCGAGCACCATCCGCTCCTGGGCCTCGGAGATCCATACCTCCGTCGCCGACAGCCCCGCGTATTTCAAAGGCACCTGGTCGAGGTCGACGGTCGCTCCGAGGCTCGCCCCCATCTCGCCGACGGCGCTGGAGAGGCCACCGGCCCCGCAGTCGGTGATGGCGTGGAACAGGCGTTGCCGCGAAGCTTCGAGGATGAACTCGACGAGCACCTTCTCGTTGATGGCGTGACCGATCTGCACCGAACCGCCCGACTGCGATTCGCTGTCGCTGGTCAACTCGATGCTGGAGAAGGTAGCGCCATGGATTCCGTCGCGCCCCGTGCGGCCGCCGGCCACGACGACCAGATCCCCCTTCCGCACCTCCGTCTGGGCAGAGTTGCGCGGCATGATCCCTACCGTTCCGCAGAACACCAGCGGATTGCAGAGATAGCCGGGATGGAAGGCCACGGCGCCGGCGATCGTGGGGATCCCCATGCGGTTGCCGTAGTCGCGAACGCCGGCCACGACCCCTGCGAGGAGGCGTTGGGGCGGGATCACCCCCGGCGGCAGTTCGGCGGCCGGCGTGTCGGGGGCTGCGACGCAGAAGACATCGAGGTTGGCGATCGGCTTCGCCCCGAGGCCGGTGCCGAGGACATCGCGGATTACCCCTCCGAGGCCGGTGGCGGCGCCGCCATACGGCTCGATCGCCGAGGGGTGGTTGTGGGTCTCGACCTTGATGCAGATGTCGTGATCGCCGTCGAAGCGCACGACGCCGGAGTTGTCGCGGAACACGCTCACGCACCAGTCGCCCCGGCCGAGCGCCTCACGGACCTCCCGCGTCGCGGCAAACACCGTCTCCTTGAGGAGGTTGTCGTAGCGGACGGCGCCGTCGGGCCCCTCGTGGTCGATCGGGCTGCCGAGAGTCTTGTGGCAGCAGTGCTCGCTCCAGGTTTGGGCGATCGTCTCGAGTTCGATCTCGAGCGGCGCCCGGCCGAGGGAGGCGAAATGATCGCGGACGGCAGCCAGCTCGAGGGGCGACAACGCCAAGCAACGCTCGCGGCTGAGCTTCGCGAGCGCCCCATCGTCGAGACCTGCCAGCGGCACCTCGACCTCCGTGAACGCCCACGGCCGTCCACCGGAGAGGGCCCGCAGGGGGAGGGGGCCGACGACGACGTCGTGGATCGCGTCACTCGCCAGCAGCTTCCATGCCAGCCGTTCGGCATCGGCCTGGGAGAGGGCCGGGAGCCAGTATTTCCGCACGCTCCGCACGGCCACGGCCTCGAGCCCCAACAGCCGCATCGCCTCGAGCACGCTCTGGGCGGCGGGGTCGGTGACGCCCGGCTTGGGGAGGACATGGAGGGGAAAAGGAAGCGTTGCGTCGGGGGGCGTGCCGGCGGCGTCGGGGGCCGACGGCGCGACGCCTGTGAGCTCGAGGATCGCGAACTGCTCCGTCACCGGATCGGCCAGCAGCGACGCAGCGACACGCTCGAGATCGCTCCTCGACAGCTCCCCTTCGATGAGCCATGCGGTGACGGCGCGCGCTGACGTACAGGCGACGAGGCCGAGATCGGCAGCGCCCTTCACCACCGCGCGGGCGGCATGGTCGTTGGCGGAATCAGCGGAGAGGACGTCAACTTCCCACAGCATCACGGCGTTCCTTGGCCCGTTCGAGGAGATCGAGGAGGGTTTTGCGATCGCCGGCCTCGAGCGCCTGAATCAGGCGGTCGGAGATCCGGCGGACCCGGGTCAGCGCCCGGGCAACCTCGGCGGCGTTGTCGAGGAGGATGTCGGCCCACAGGGCCGGATCACCGGCGGCGATCCGCGTGCTGTCGCGCCAGCCACCGGCGGTGAAACGGGTGACGTCCGCAGGCGTCGCTGCAGCAAGGGCCGCGGCAAGAAGGTGCGGGGCGTGGCTCGTGGCAGCGAGGATCCGGTCGTGGTCCTTCGGCGGCATGAGGAACACCGTCGAGCCGAGGGCCGACCAGAACTCCGCCACCTGGGAGGCGTCGCTCTCCGGGGTCCCCTTGGCGGGCGTGACGACGGTCAGGCGCCCTTCGAACAGGCCGGGGTCGGCGGCCACGGGGCCACGGCGGTGGCTGCCGGCGATCGGGTGGGCGCCGACAAACCGGCAGCGGCGGCTCTTCCGGCGCCGCTCCCAGTGGGCCACGATCGAGCCCTTCGTGCTCCCGGCATCGGTGAGGAGCGTGCCCGGACGGGCGGATTCGTCGATTCGATCGAGGAGGGGGCCGATCGTCGACACGGCGGAGGCCACGACGACCAGATCGGCCTGGGCGACTCCGGCGGCGAGGTCGGTCGTCGTGTCGTCGACGATCCCGCGCTGCCGCGCTTCGGCAAGCGACGCGGGGGTTCGGCCGACACCGATGACACGGTCGACCAGTCGGCGGGCCTTGAGGGCCATGCCAACCGACCCGCCGATCAGACCCACTCCCACGATCGCGACGCTCGGCCACGGCGGGGATGGCTGCCTGGGGGCCTTCATGAGCGATGGCGTCAGGGGGCTTTCGGGCGGCGGGACGGACAAGGGCGGCGGGGCGGGAGTTGGAATACCCCGACGGGCGTTTTCTACCAGATGCCGGGGCGATGTGTTAGGGTCGGGCTTCGTGGGGGCACCAGGGGCGCTTTCGTCCCCGCGGGTGATCGCCCGGAAGGCTTTTTCCGAGGGCAATGACCATGGCGTTCACGACCCAGATGCCGACAAAACTGCTGGCTGGCATCCTCGGCCGGATGGCGATGTCGCTCGCCGCCGGGGTCGCGGTCCGGAAGGCCTGGAAAGGGGAGGTGGAACGCGTTCCGAGGCGCTGGCGCGGCGCCATGGAAAGCGTCGGCCAGGCCATCGGTCGAGGGGAGAGCTTGTCGGCGGCAATGGCCCAGGCTGACGATGCCTTTCCGCCGTTGATTCGGGCGATGGTCGCAGTCGGCGATCGCACCGGCCACGAGGCGGAGACGCTCCGCGAGCTCGCCTCGATGCTCGAGCACGCGCTGCGAACACGCCGCGAATTGCTCCGTGGGCTCGTCTGGCCCGCGTTCCAACTGCTGATCGCGATCCTCGTCGTCGGCTTCCTGATCTGGGTGGCGGGGGGGATCCGCGACGAGCGCGGCGCGCCGATCGACATCCTCGGCTTCGGTCTTGTCGGCTCTGCCGGGCTGGCCGCCTATCTGTCGATCGTGGCCTTCCTGGCGATCGCGGGGCTCATCGGCGGACGGATGGCCGTCGCGAGTTGGCAGCGCAACGGCATCGTCCGCCGCTGGCTCACGCCGCTGCCGGTGATCGGCACGGCAGCGCGGGCTGCCGAAGCGGCGGCCTGGTGCCGAGCGGCGAGCCTCGCAAGCGCCGCGGGCCTCGATGCCGGGAGCCTCGTCCGGCTTGGCGCCTCGGTGGCGCCGGGAATCCCCCTCGATGCCGACCGGGTCGAGCGGCGCCTCCGGGGGGGGGCGACCCTCGCCGACACGCTCCGGGAAAGCGGCGGGTTTCCACGGACGATCATCGAGGGAGTGATGGCCGGCGAGCTTACTGGCAACACGGCCGAGGTCCTCGATCGGCTCGCCCGGGACTCCGACGAGGAGGCCCGTCGCGCGTTCCATGCCGCCGCGCAGGTGGCGGGATTTCTCGTCTGGGGGATCGTTGCGGCCGGAATCGTCTTTGTCATCTTCCGCATTTTCTCTTTTTACGTGGGAGCCATCCAAGCCGCCGCCGGTGGACGATGATGGGTGAAGTTTCCAGGAGGCCGGTAGCCGGCCATGCACCGAGGGCCAGACCGTGATCCGCCCGTTGCCGACCCTGCTTGCGATCCTCGCGACGGCCTTCATGGCCCCGGCCGCGCTGCCGGGCCGTGCCGCCGACGAGGGTGCCGCGGCACAGGGGGAGGAGCCCGACGGGGATGATGGAGGCGCGGTCCGATCGCCGGGTGCCGGCCCTTCCTCGCAGCAGGTGTTCATGGCGGAACGGGGGCTCGTCCGCTACCGCGGGGCCTGGCGGACCAGTCAGGAGATCGAGCTGATCGAGCGGTCGGAGCGGGAGACGGTCGCGCAGAAGCAATGGGGGCCTAGGCTTGAGAAGCTGCGTCGCCGGCTCGACGACCCAGCCACGTCGGCGACGGCCGCCGAGGAGCTCCGAGAGATCGTCGATCCGGCAGCGGTGCCGGCGCTCGGCGCGGCTCTGGCCCGCGAAGGGGTGCGCCAGGTGCGGGCCTTTCTCCTCGAGGCGCTGGCCCGCATCGGGTCGCCCGACGCGATCGCGATCATCCTCCAGGTGGCCATCGACCATGCCGATCCCGACACCCGGCTGACCGCTGTCGAGCGCCTTCAAGCGATCGGCCCTCGGATCGCCGAGCCCGCGTGCGTGGCAGCCCTCGGCGGGCCTGACAATGCCCGCGTCAACCGGGCTGCCGAGGTGATCGGGGCCCTCGGGCTTTCCTCTACGGCGGCGGCGCTCGTCGAGGCCCTCGAAACCGAGCATCTCGTCATCGCTTCCGATGGCCGCCAGGCAGGGCAGACGAGCGTGGCCTTCGGCAACTCCGGTGGGGAAGGTCTGTCGCTCGGCGGGGGACCGAAACGAGGCAAGGTGCGGCTGCGAAACGAGGCGGCCCTGGGGGCGCTGGTTCGGATCACCGGCCAAGACTTCCAGTGGAATCTTCCGGCGTGGCGGCAGTGGCTGGCTAGCCGGGAGCTTGCCGAGCCTGTCGATCTCCGCCGCGGCCGCTGACGGCCAGTGTCAGGCGGCCTGACGCGCGCGGCGCGGGAACCATTCCGGCTCGAGGACGAGTAGCGCTACCCGGTTTTCCAGGTTTGGTCGGAAGACGACCAAGAGGAGCACCGGGAGGAACCAGGCGAGAAATAAGCCGCCGTCGTGGGCCTTCCAGAACTGGCTCCCGATGAGAACCGCGGCGGTGCAGCTCATGAGCGTGCCGAGGTTCTTCGGCGAGGGCCAGATCGCGAGCGTGGCCATCATCGCGACGAAGGCCGCGAGCACCGGGAGCCGGAAGACGGCGTCGTTGGCCGGCAAGGCCCAGAATCCCTCGAGCGTGACCTCGTTGGGGAAGATCCAGCCGAACATCTGTCGGAGTTGACCGGCGAAGACTGCAGGGTCGGCCGTTTTCCACCACAGGGCGGCGACGAGCATCGCCAGGGCGACGGCGACGCCGACGGCGAACCGGCGGATGCCGCGTTCCCAGTAGAAGCTGCACCACAGGGGGAGGAGGAACACCGGATAGTAGGTCGTGCCCATCGCCATCCCGATGAGGAAGCCCGAGGCGAGGGGGAGGCGGTAGGAGGCGATCGCCCAGATCACCAGCGCCCCCGGCAGGGCGTGGTCGACCCGTCCGGTCATGATCGCCGTGTAGGGGAGGAGGAGGTAGAGGACTGCCGCGGCGATCCCGAGGCGGGCGTTCTCGAAGTGCCGCCAGCCGGTGAACACCATGCCCGCGACGATCGCCAGCTGCGAGAGGATCGCCATCACGCGGGCGGTGGTCTCATTGACGATCCTCGCGTCGCCGGCAGCCTCGACGGTCCCCTGGCCGTCGGCCTCGGGGGAGAAGATCCGCTGCGCCGAGATCCGCGGCAGGAGGAAGAGAAGCGGATAGCCGGGCCCGAGTCGCTCGAGGGGATCGGCTTCGTCACGCGCCTCGAGGGGCTCGATTCTGGGGGCGGCGGCGGCCGCGGCCGCGACGTCGGATTGCTGGGGGCGGGACGTGATCACGTTGGCCAACAGGAACACGAGGAGCGAACTCCCCAGAAACACCAGACCCCCGGTGGTGAGGTTGGGCTCGAGGAGCGGGCGGCGGACCATCATCGAGTCGAACAGCATCCGCACCAGGAATGCCGCTGACACCGAGAACAGCCAGATGTAGCCGAGTTGGAGCGCCGCTTGATTGGCCCGGAAGCTTCCGTATTCCACCGCCAGCAATCCCGGCGCGAAGAGGATCAGGCCGACGAGATCGAGGTTCCTCACGCTCCAGACGCGGTTGAACTTGAAGAACAACGCGATCGAGAGGAGCGACGAGAGGTAGAACCACGTCGTTGGATTGACGCGGTAGTAGTGGAACAGGATGTCGCTCATGCACACGCTCGTGGCCAGGGCCCGGTCCCAGCCCTGCATTCCAGCCCCTACGCCCTGTTCATGGCTGCTCGGGGCGCCGCTCAGGGCCGTCGGTGGCTCCGTGCCGGAGATCCGGCGGGCGGCCGCGATCGGGGGGCGGCGCCGGGAACCACCCCGTCAGGGTACGGCGTGGACCCCGCTTTTGAAAGCCACGGCCCCGGATGCCGATCGTGGCAGGGGGGGGCGGCCCGGTGGCAACGACCCGAAAAGCAGGGGGCCGGGACGGGTTGCACCCCGTCCCGGCCCCTCTTGGAATCGTCGCTTTCGAGGCCAGCTAGCAGCCACGCCGGGCTGCGTCGTCGGCACGCCAAGCCGTGTCAGTCAACGTTCGCCGACTCACCACCGGCACGGGTGACGAGCGCGGCATAGATGCGGATCGTTATGTCGCTCGAGAGGAGACGCACCGAGCCGTCGCCGAAAACATGGTTGGCACCGGGCGAGTGGAAGGAGTACGGCTCGCCGGTTCCCTCGGTGCCATAGACCGCCCCGCCGTAGGCAGCCGTCTCGACGCTCTCACCGTTGGTGGCGTTGACGGCGCCGGTGGCATTCCCGCCGCCGAAGAGCGTGCCGTCGGCGGACGAGCCGTCGAAGGCGAAGTCACTTGCCGGACGGCACCAGCCGCCGCCGTTGATCCGCCGGGCCGGGAACACCCCGCTCGCGTTGTC
>CANGGC010000133.1 GCA_947453125.1 Planctomycetaceae bacterium
CGCCGTCACCGCCGGCCCCGACGACGTCGGCAGCCCGTGGGCGATCGGCGCCGCCGAGGGGGGGCACACGGCGATCCATCCCTCGCTTGGCGACCGCGCCGACTTCGCCCGGCTTCGCCACCGGGCCGCAGACTTGGGGCTCGAACTGGCCCTCGATCTCGCCATCCAGTGCGCTCCCGATCATCCCTGGGTGAGCGCGCATCCGGAGTGGTTTCGCCATCGCCCCGACGGCACGATCCGCTACGCCGAGAATCCGCCGAAGAAGTATCAGGACATCGTCCCCTTCGATTTCGCCTGCCCGGCGTGGGAGGCGCTCTGGCAGGCGCTCCTCGAGGTCGTCCTCTTCTGGGTGGGGGAGGGGGTGAAGATCTTCCGGGTCGACAATCCCCACACCAAACCGTTCGCCTTCTGGGAATGGCTGATCGCCGAGGTCCGACGCGACCACCCCGATGTCCTCTTCCTCTCAGAGGCCTTCACCCGGCCGAAGACGATGTTCCGCCTCGCGAGGCTCGGCTTCACGCAGTCGTACACCTACTTCACCTGGCGGACCGGCAAGGAGGAGACGGCCGACTACCTCACGGAAGTGACGACGCCGCCACTGGCCGATTTCTTCCGCCCCGCCTTCTGGCCCAACACCCCCGACATCCTTCACGCCACGCTCCAGGAGGGGGGCCGGCCGATGTTTGAAGTTCGGCTGGCCCTCGCCGCGCTCTCGGTGGGCACCTGGGGAATCTATGGCCCCGCGATGGAGCACCTCGAAGCCGAGCCACTCAAACCGGGGAGCGAGGAATACCTCGACTCGGAGAAATACCAGCTCCGCCACCGCGATCTCGACGCCCCCGGGAGCCTCGCCCCCTTCATCGCCCGCCTCAACCAGATCCGCCGCGACGAGCCGGCGCTCGTGCTCAATCGGCCGCCACTGGTGCAACGAATCGACGATGACCATCTCCTCGCCTGGGTCCGTCACGATGCAAAAGGCGCAAGCACGATCCTCGTGATCGTGAACCTCGAACCGAATCGTTCCCGGGCCGGCCTCCTCCACCTCGACTGTGCCCCCCTCGGGCTCGATCCGGGGGAGGCGATCGTGGCCCACGATCTCCTCGAGCCGCTCGTCCATCGCTGGCCCGCAGGCCATGCTCCGCGGATCGTCTGCACCCCCGATAAGCCGCTCCACGTCCTCCGCCTCACCACGGAGCCCCAGACGAATGTCTGCTGACGCCCGCGACGATCGTGCCGGGGTGCTTGCCGACCTCTCGGCCCGGATCGCCCCATGGCTCCCCAAAGCCCGCTGGTTTCCTGGCAAGGACCGCGCTGCCGAGAGCGTGCGCGTCATCGATCTCTTGGAGATACCCGGGACGGGGGCCCTTGCCGTCGCGATCGTCGAAAGCGCCGGCACGCTGCTCGTCGTCCCGGTCGATCCCCTCACCGGCCTCGACGCCGCCGCTGAGCCGGCGCTGGCTGCGGCGATCGCCATGCTCGCCCTCGGCGGGGGCGCCGTGACGGGCCTCCATGGCAGCCTTGTCGGCCGGCCAGTCGAGGCTCGGCCCTCAGACAACGCGCCTCCGCTTCCCCGCGTGGCGTTTCCCGCCGCCGATCTCCGCGTCCGCCCGCTCGGAGGAGACGCTTCCAACACGTCGCTCGTCATCGAGGGGGCAGGCGCTGCCGGCGGGGCGCTTGTGCTCAAGCTCCTCCGGCAGGCGCGGCCGGGGATCCATCCCGAGGTCGAGTTCGGCCGATTCTTCGCCGCCGCGACCGACTGGCGGGGAACGCCCGAGTTTTACGGCTGGGTCGAATACGTCCCGGTGGCGCCGGAGGGGGATCGTGCGGCCGTGGCCACGCTCCACACCTTCGAGCCCGGCTGCAAGAGCGCCTGGGAGGTGCTTGTCGAGTGGTTGGCCGACGGCGGCCTCGACGGTGCCAAGAGGGAAAGCATGCTCGACCTGGCCCGGCACCTCGGCACGGTCACAGCGCAGATGCACCGGGCGCTCGCCTCGCGCTGCGACCTCCCCGACTTCGCCCCTGAGCCGGCCACGGCCGCGGGGCGGCGGGCGCTTGGCCACCGCCTCGCCACCCACGCCCGCAACGTCTTCACGTCTTCGGCATTTGCGGCATCGCCCCAGTCGCAAACGCTCAGCCCCCGGCTCTCGCGCCTGGCCGCGAAGGCCCCGGGGATCAGCGCCGAGCTTGAAGCGCTCGCCGCCGCCGGCACGACGGCCGCCGACATCCGCGTGCATGGCGATTACCACCTCGGCCAGGTGCTCGTCGATGAAAGCGGCCAGCGGGTGTTGCCGATCGACTTCGAAGGGGAGCCGACGCGGCCGCTCGCCGAGCGTCGCAGGAAGACAAGCGCCGCCAAGGATGTGGCCGGAATGCTGCGCTCGTTTGACTATCTCGTCGCGCATGTCGATCGGCTCCACGGCGCCGGTCCCGGCGATCCAGCCCCGCTCGCTGAAGCGTTCCTCGTGGCCTACCGCCACGGCGCCTCTCGTTCCGCGTGGTGGCCGACAGATGCCGACGAGGAGCGGCGCCTGCTTGCCGCTTTCACGCTCGACAAGGCGGTCTACGAGTTGGCCTACGAACTGGCCAACCGCCCCGACTGGGTCGAAGTGCCGCTGGGAGCGCTCGAGCGATTGGCCGGGGTGTGACCGCGTCCGCCGGCGGCGCATCGTCACGCCATCCGCGGCGCCTTCGAGCCGTCGGGGTTCGTGGCCACCTCGCAGATCCGCAGGTGGTCGATCCAGGTGAGCATCTCCCCGTCCTTGAAGAGCTTGGGGATCGCCGTCCCTGCCACGAGGTGGCCGAAGTAGAGGTCGGCCTCCCCCTGGTCCCGATTGCCCACGCGACTGACAACCCTGACCAGCGATCCGCCCGACATCGTCTCCACGATCACCGCGTCGAAGCGGATGACGTCCCCAGGCACCACCTCGAAGTGGAAGTCAGCCCCCGCCACCTTGGCGAGTACGACCTGGAGTTTGTAATCAAGGTTGTCGGCGACGAGGATGCCGCCGGTCTGTGCCATTCCCTCGAGGATCAGAGTCGCCGGCACGACCGCCGCGCCGGGGAAATGGTCGTGGAGATGCTCTTCGGCGAGCGTGACCGCCTTGATGGCGGTGGCCCGCGTGTGTCGGACAAACTCGGTGAAGCGGTCGATCCAGAACCAGCGCATCGGCGGTCAACCAGGGGAGAGGCGGAGGAGGGGAGCGAAGCAGCGAAAGGAAACTGGCGGGAGGGGAAGCCTACTGGGTGGCGGCGGACGGGGCGAGAGCTTCGGGGGGATGGCGATGGACGCTCGTCGACAGCCAGAGCGGCTGGGGGGCACGATCGAAGCGGCATTCGACAAGCGACGCGGTCCAGCGCGCGGCGTCGGCCGGGAGCGAGATGACCCATCCATCGCCGTCAGATGCGCTTTCGATTCTGTGCGGCGTGGGCGTCCAGCGGGCAAGGCGGAAGTCGGGCCCGTCGGCGGTCGCCTGCCAGCGGACGATCTCCGCAGGGGGCTCGTCACAGGTCAGCCGCGCCATACTCCCGGCGGGTTCGGCGTCGAACGACCACCGCAGCGTGGGGAGGGGGCAGCGGCCGGCGGCGTGGAGGACGAGCGCCGCCAGGAGGCCGGCGAGGCGATCGGCGGGGATGCCATGGCCGGCGTTGGGGGCATAGGAAACGGCCGTCAGACCGGGGAGCCCGTCGCGGTAGAGATCGAGCGCTCCCAGCGGCCAGTAGGGATCGTTCGTCCCCAGCGCCACGATCTTCGGCAGACCGAGGACGGCCCGGTGCGACCAGGGATCGACGACGTCGACGAGTTCGCGGCCGCGCTTGGTGAGGAGGATCTGTTCGATGCCGCGCGAGGTGTAGTCGTCGAGCATCTCCGACATCCGGCCGCCGAAGGTGGCCAGCTGCAGCGGGACATGGCGTTCGAGCCGGAGCATGTCGATGACGGCCGGGACGAGCCCGACGACACGGCTGTCGGCGGCGGCCGCGAGCCAGCTCGCCCAGCCCCGTTTGCTCGAGCCCCCGAGGACGAATCCATCGACCCCGATGCCCGCGACTCCAGCCACCTGGCCGGCGACGTCCATCGCGGCCACGACCGCCCTGGCCATCGGCAGGAGGAGCGGCCAATCGGGATCGCCGGAGCGGACAAACTCCATAAACGAATGGGCGACGAGGTCATCCTCCACCATCCCGCCAAACATCGGCTGGAAGGGGACTTGTCGGATCATGGCGGCCGGCAGGCCGGTGGCTGCGACGAGACCGGCCAACCAGCCCACACCGCGGGGCGGATGGTCGAGAGGGCCATCAGCCGCCGGGAGGTCGGCGCTCGAGCCACTGCCGACCCACAGCATCATCGGCCCGTGGCTCGCAGGCGTGGCAGGGAAGACGACGTCAAGCTCGTGGACCCACGCCACCCCGCGCCAGGTCTGGCTCGCAAGCCGGAGTGTCTGCCAGCGGGCTCCCGTCTCGGCCACTCCCTCTCCGACCACCACGGCGGTGGGGCTCCGCGCGGCGACAAACCCGCGCAGCCACTCGAGCCCGCCCGCAGAATCCAGGGGAAAGGTGCCAGGGGCGGCGGACGGGACGGATGGGGAGCGGGGCAAGAGTTGGTCTTCTGGGGGGCATCCAGCGGCGGACGAGAGGGCTCGCGCCCACCGCTGCCACGATAGCAGGCTGCGGAACCCTCCGTCCGCCTCCGGATGGGGGATGGATGGCGATTTTCCCGCGCCATTGCGCAATTCAGATGCACCACCATCAAAATACCGATAGCGGGGGCGCGACGATTCCCCGATAACCCTCCCACCTCCCCGCCCGCTGGAAGGGAAGATGAGTGCCGGAGGACGTTTTCCCCGGAAAAACGCTCCATTCAAAGATTTTTTTCCCGGCCGTGTCCGGTTTTGGCTCGATCTTTCGCCTTAACACTTGGGGAGTCGCCTGTCTGCGACCGCTTCCCTTGGAGACGCACGATGAGCGAGCACCTCGGTAGGATCCGGTCGGCCCGGGTCCGATTGGTCGGTTCCGGTTCCTCGGAGCCGGCGGCGGCGGGCCGTCGCCTTTATCGGCCGCTGATCGTCGGCGCGGCAATCCTCCACCGCACCACGGGCGGCTGGCTTCGGTCGGAGCGTGGCATCCCGCGCGGATCGTGGCGCGTCGACGTTCTCGCCGGCGCGGCCCTCGTTCCCGATGCCCCCCGCAGGCCGGTTGACATCGAGCGGGTGGTGGCCTGGCGGCAGCAGCGCGGCGAAACCTGCCGGGTGGCGGCGGCGCTTGTCTCCTGCTGCGATGTGACGACGCTCACCCCGCTCTCCGTCGGTGAGGAGCCGGCGACGAGCTTCACCGCCGATGCCCCGGCCTCCCCCGGCCAGCCCTTCGCAGACCGGCCGCGCGTGCAGCGGGCCCCGGGGGTGGTGGAGATCTACGGCTGGGCATTGATGTACCAGCTGCCGGGGATGCTCGACACGGCTGCGATCGATCCGCACGAGGAATTCGTCGACCTCCCGGCCTACTACAGCTCGCCGTTGGAGCTTGTCGATCGGGCGGCTTTTCTGGCCGCGCGGGGGATCCCCAACCGGCCGATCGCCCTGCTCACCCGGCGGGAAGACTTCCATCCCCGTGGCGTCGGGCCGCGTCCGCTCAACCGCTTTAATCCCGACGTCTGCTTCCGCCGGCCAGCGGATCTGCGGCGGATCTTCGCCTGACGCTGTCGCAATTCCCGAGCTGGCTCACTCGGCGCCGAGTTGGTCCTGGATTGCCAGCCAGCGCTCCTCGGCCTCCGCGAGCTTGGCGGTGACGGCGGTGAGCTGGGTGTGGAGGCGGAGGGCCTCGGCGGCATCGGTGGCAGCGAGCATCGCGGCGTTGGCCTGCTTCTTCTCCGTGTCGAGCTTGGCGATCGAGCGCTCGAGATTGGAAAGCTCGCGGCGGAGGTCGCGGTCGTTCCGTGGCGTCTCCCCCTTCGCAGCCGGGGCGGTGGCAGCCTTGCCGACGCGGTCGGCCGGCGGGGGCTTGCGGCTGACCGCCCGTCCGCTGTCGGCTGCCTCGGCGTCGTCGATCTCCTTGGTGACGGCGGCGAGATAGGCCGAGTAGTCGCCGATGTAGTTGACGACGCGGCCATCCTTCACCTCGATGACGTTCGTGGCCACGGTTTGCATGAACGACCGATCGTGGCTGGTGAAGATCACGGTGCCTTCATAGGCGAGGAGGGCCTGGGCGAGGGCGTCGACGGTCTCGACGTCGAGGTGGTTGCCAGGCTCATCGAGGACGAGGATGTTGTAGGGCCCGAGGAGCAAGCCGGCCATGCAGAGCCGGGCCCGTTCACCGCCTGAGAGAACCTTCACCTTCTTCTCCACCGCCTTGCCGCGAAAGAGCATGGCGCCGGCGAGGTCGAGGATCTGCTGCTGTTTCGTGCCGATCATCGCCGCCCGCTCGAGGTAGCCGAGGACGGTGTCGGTCTCGGTGAGGCTCGTGTAAACGTGTTGGGCGTAGATCCCCACGTCGCAGCCGTGGCCCCACTTCACCTCGCCTTTGATCGGCTGAAGCGAATCGACGATCGTCCGCAGGAACGTCGTCTTTCCTTGGCCGTTGTCGCCGACGATCGCGGCCCGTGAACCGTGGACGATCTCGACATCGATTCCATCGGCGACGGTCCGTTCGGCATAGCCGACGGCGAGATCGCGGCAGCGGACGGCCGGCCCCCTCCGCGGCGAGACGCGGGGGCAGCGGATGGCCGCGGTGGGGGCGTCGACGACGAGCTCCTCGACCTCGAGTTTCTCGAGTTGCTTCTCCTTCGACTTGGCCCGCGAGGCGGTCGAGGCGCGGGCCTTGTTGCGATTGATGAAGTCCTCGAGTTGGCGGCGCTTGGCGAGGACGGCGGCATTAGTTCGCTCGACGTGTTCGCGCTGTTCCTTCTCGAATTGGAGAAAGGCGTCGATCTTCCCGGGGAAGACGGTGAGCTTCCCGTGGGAAAGGTCGAGGGTCTGGTCGCAGGTGGCGGCGAGGAAGGCCCGGTCGTGGGAGACGATCAGGCAGGCTTCCTTGTAGCCGCGCAGAAAGTGCTCGAGGAG
>CANGGC010000134.1 GCA_947453125.1 Planctomycetaceae bacterium
TATGCAAAGTGGGTGGCCGCGATCAGGCCGGTCCTCGAGACGCTCGATCTCGTTCCTACCCCCGCCGACAATTTCCAGCCCGAGCCCGGCTCCGAACTGCTCTTCAACGGCCATGACCTCACCGGCTGGGGCTACCGCGATCAGCCGACGCTCGAGAAGCAGCTCGACCTCGACGGCCGCCAAAGCAGCCCCGACGGCCGCTACGTTGCCAAGGATGGCCGGATCGTCGTCACGACCCCGCCCGAGGGGCGCCGCGTCGAGCAGCTCTGGACGAAGAAGGAGTTCCCCGGCAACTTCCTCCTCAAGCTCGAGTTCCGGGCCACACCGACCGCCGACAGCGGCGTCTTCATCCGGGCCCCGCAGCTCCAGTGCCGCGATTACCTTCTTGCCGGCCCCTACAAGGAGCTGAAGCACTACAAGCCGCAGGACTGGAACGAACTGGTGATCACGGTGATCGACGGCAAGGCACTGTGCCTGTGCAACGACGAAGTCCTCGAAGTGGCGCTGCCGGTGCCAGAGACGGGTCCGATCGGCCTCGAAGGGGATTCGGGCCAGCTCGAGTACCGGCGGATCCGGATCTCGAAGCTCCCCTGACCGGCGCTCCTTCGGCAACGAGCGACGCTCACGCCGGCTCAATCCGCATGTCAGCCACGAGCCTGCCCACAGCCAGCCGCTCGAGCCGTCCGGCGAGAAGCGTGCCGCAGTTAAAGGTGGCGCAGGCCATGCCGAAGCGGATCGCCTCGAGGGCCTCCCGGCCGCGGCCGATCTGATCGGCAATTCCCGCCGCCAGGCAATCGCCGCACCCGATCGGATTGACGACGCGATCGAGGCGTGGCGGCACGATGCGGAAGCAGCCCGCCGGCCCGAGCGCGAGCGCCGGTTTCGCCCCGGCGGTGACGAGCACCCATTCGGCCCCCTGCGCACGGATCTCCTCCATGGCGCCGCGCAGATCGGCTTCGACCGCGATTGGCCGCCCGACCGTTCTGGCAAGCTCCTCCCGATTCGGCTTCACAAGCATCGGCCGACAGGGCAGCGCCGCGAGAAGCTCCGGGCCACGGGCATCGATGATCGCCGGACAGGAGGTGCGCTCGAGGAGATCGCGGTAGATCGTCACGGGCGTGCCGATGGGGAGCGATCCCGAGAGCACCACCGCAGCGGCGCCCGCCACCGCCGCTTCGTAGGCCACCACGAACCGGGACAGTTCTCCCGGGGTGATCGGCGGGGCATTTTCGACAAGCTCGGTCGTCCGCCCCGTGGCGTCGTCGAGAAGCGTCGTGCAGCAGCGGGTGTCAGCGATCGTCGGTACGGCGGCGAGTTCGATCCCGAGGCCGTGAAACTCCGCTGCCGTCCAGCCAGCGGCCGCCCCCCCCATCACCGTCACTGCCCGACTGATCGCCCCGAGCGCCCCAAGCGCCACGGCGACATTGAGCACCTTGCCACTGGCACAGCGCTGTACGTCGCTGGCCCGATTCACTTCCCCGGGCTCGAGTGATGCAAACCGCATGATCGTCTGCCAGGCCGGCGAAAGCCCGGCGGCAACGACAGCGTGGGGCGGAGAGAGGGGGGATGTCATGGCTCGGCCGGCTGGTGGGGGGAAGCGAGTCAAAATAGTGTAGGGTCAAAGCATCCCGATGGAGTCATGCTCATGCCCACACTTTTCCGTCTCACCGGAGGCCGTGCCCTCGTCGCCGTGGCCCTTCTGGCATTCGGCGCCCGATCGACACCGGTGACCTGCTCCGCAGAACTCCCGCCTGGGCTCGTCCTCCACCTCGATGCGGCAGATGCAAGCGTCGGCCCGGTGGCGAGCCTCGCCGATCGGGCTGCCGTCGGCCGCCTGTTCACAGCGAGCGATGAGGGGGCACGCCCCGCGGCGATCGAGGTGGGCGACGCACGGGTGCTGCGGTTCGACGGAGTCGACGATCACCTCCGCGTCACCGGCACCGGGATGAAGGCAGAGTCGCTCACCCTCTTCGTCGTCGCTGCCCCCCATGCCAACCCCGGCGACTTCCGTGGCCTCTTCGCCGCCAATGCCCCTGATTCACGAGATTACGAATCGGGGCTGACGCTCGATCTCGGCCCCGGCCCCACCCGGGCGCTCGATCAGATCAATGTCGAAGGGAAGGGGTTTGGCGGTGCCCGCGATCTCCTCGCGTCATCGGCCCCCTTCGGCACACTGCACGTCTTCGAGACGGTGATCGACTCAAGCGCCCGCGAGATCCGGCTGTTGGTCGACGGCCAACCGGAGGGCACGCGCCCGTTTGAAGCAGGGACGCTGTCCCTCGACGAGCTCACCCTCGGTGCCCGCTTCTACACCAACGGGCCAGGAGCCCAGCAGGTTCGCGGCAGTCTGCAAGGGGACATCGCGGAGCTCCTCCTCTTCGACCGGGCGCTCACTGCCGACGAGGCCGCGGCCGTCCGCGCGGCGCTCACTGCCCGGCACGCAGCGCTCGCCGCAGCCCTCCCCGCGACCTTGGATCTGGCCAAGACGGAGGGCACACCACTCGAGCTCGTCGCCGACCCGCCAGCGATCCAGATGCTCGTGCCGGGCTTCGCCGTCCGCGAGATCCCGGTGACGCTCGCCAACGTCAACAACGTCCGCTTCCGCCCCGATGGCACGCTCGTCACGCTCGGCTACGGCGGCGACATCCACCTCCTCCGTGACACCGATGGCGACGGCCTCGAAGACAGTGCCACTCGTTATTACCACAACACCGGCAGCCTCCGCGGCCCGATCGGCCTCCTCCTCACTCCCCCCGGCTACGCGCACGGCGACGGCATGTTCGTCGCCTCGAAGGGAAAGATCTCGCTGTTCACCGACACCAACGGAGACAACGTCGCCGACGACGAACGCGTCGTCGCGACCGGCTGGAAGGAGATCACGCAGAACGTCGACGCGACAGGCCTGGCGATGGGCTCCGACGGCAGTCTCTACTTCGCTCTCGACGTCACCGACTTCTCTAATCCCTACCTCCTCGATGCCGACGGCAAGGCCGCCTTCGACGTCCACGGCGAGCGCGGAACGATCCAACGGATCTCTCCCGATTTCTCGCGCCGCGAGGCGGTCTGTACCGGGATCCGCTTCCCGATCGCCCTGGCCTTCAACGACCGAGGCGACCTGTTCTGCACCGAGCAGGAAGGGGCGACGTGGCTGGCCAACGGCAATCCTCTCGACGAACTGCTTCATGTCCGCCTCGACGGCTCGGCACCGCGGGCGAACGTCACCGGGATGCGTCACTTCGGCTTCCCCCCGCGCCACCCGCGGCACAACCCCGGCGTCATCGACGAGCCCTCGACGTTCGACTACGGCCCGCAACACCAATCGACCTGCGGCATGGTTTTTAACGTCGCGATCAACACAGGAAAGCCGTTCGGACCGGCCTCTTGGGCCAATGACGCGATCGTCTGCGGAGAATCGCGCGGCAAGCTGTGGCGGACGACGCTCGTGAAGACGCCGGCCGGGTATGTCGCCGCGAGCCAGTTGCTCGCCTGCCTTCAGATGCTCACCGTCGACGCAGCCATAGCCCCCAACGGCGACCTTGTCGTTGCCTGCCACTCCGGCCCGCCCGATTGGGGCACGGGCCCTGCCGGCATCGGCAAGCTTTTCCGGATTTCGATGACGCACCTCGAGGCCCCGCGCCCCGTCGCCGCCTGGGCCGAGACACCGCAGGAGATCCGCATCGCCTTCGATCGGCCGCTCGACCCGGCGGCCCTGTCGGGGCTGCTCGAACGGACGACGATCGACCGTGGCCCCCACGTGCGGGCCGGTGATCGCTTCGAGACGTTGGAGCCCCCTTACGCCGTCGTCCAAGCGCAGAAGCTCACCCCCCGCCATCGGCAAAGAATAGCGTCCGCGGCGATCACCGCCGACCGGAGAACGGTGGTCCTCGGTACCGCGCCAATTCCGAACCGTACCCATCTGGCTGTATCGCTTGCCTATCAGCCGACCGAGCCGGCCGCGTCACTTCCGGCCAGCATCCAGCAGCACCCCTGGATCGACGTCGATCTCTCGACTTCGGGGGTCGCGGCCCGGTGGATTCCCACCGGGGCCGACGCGCTGGCAGCGCCGCAGGAGGCATGGCAGGGCTGGCTGCCGCATACCGACCTCGACGTCGCCCGCCGGCTGACGACCGGTTCAGCGGGCCACGACGACTTCTGGCGGGCCGTCTCGCTCCCCGGCAGGCTCGCCCTCACCACCCGCCTCGATCTTCAAAACCTCCTCCGGCCGGCCATCCAACCGGGGAGCACGCTCGATCACGAGTGGCCGCTGGAGCGGGGAACGCTCACGTTCACGGCCGATCGGGAGTGCGTCGTCACGGCCACCGTGGCAGGCGAACCGCTGCCGGTGACCCTTGCCCCCGACGACGGCCCCAGCTTCACAGCCCGCTTCACAGCGCCGGCCGGAGGGAAGACGCCGGTCGATGTGACGGTCGAGTGCGCCACCGGCGGCATCCGTCCTCCCCGGCTCACCGTTGCCTTCTACACCGATGAAGACGGCTCGCCCCGCCCTCTCCCGCTCCACCGCTTCGTCCTCCCCTGGGCGGCGGATGCCGCGGCGGGCCGAGGCGACGATGCCGGGCCGCGGCGGATCGCCGAGCTCGACGGCGGCAGCTGGGGACGCGGCCGGCGCGTCTTCCTTTCAGAGGCGGCCGGCTGCGTTAAGTGCCATGCGGTGAATGGCGGCGGTGCGGGAATAGGCCCCGATCTCGGCAATCTCATCCACCGCGATCTGGCGAGCGTGACTCGCGACATCCGCCATCCGAGCTTCGCGATCAATCCCGACTTCACGACGCACGTTGTCCATCTCAACGACGGCCGTGTGCTCACGGGAGTCCTCCAGACGCGCGACGGCAAGCTCTGGCTCGGCGATTCGGAAGGGAAGTGGACGGAGCTCGATCGAACGGCGATCGACCTCCTCGAGCCCTCCGCTGTCTCGGTGATGCCACAGGGGATCCTCGACAAGCTCCCCCCTGATCAGGCCCGCGATCTCCTCACCTATCTCCTCACTCCGCCCCCCTCGATGCCGCTGGAATCCCCCCTCGACGCCCCGCCGGTGCGATCTCGGGCAGAGGTGACAACGGCGCTCGAGGGGAGCGTGCCGGTGACGGCGCCAAAGCAGCTGCGAGTCGTGCTCATCGATGGTGAGAAGGATCATGGGCCGGGGGAGCACGACTACCCGGCCTGGAAGGAGCGGTGGGTGCAGCTCCTCGCAGCGGCGGAAAACGTGAGCGTCACGGCGGTGCGGGAGTTTCCCTCCGACGACGATCTCGCCGCGGCCGACACCATCGTCTTCTTCCAGCGGGGCAGTTTTGCCGACCGTCGCCCGGCGGCAATGGATGCGTTTTTGGAGCGGGGGGGCGGCGCCGTCTACATCCACTGGGCGGTCGACGGCCGCGATCGGGCGGTGGAGTTCTCGAGGCGGATCGGGCTAGCGGCGCTCGGGGGCTCGATCGGCTTCCGTCACGGGCCGCTCGATCTCACGATGCACCACCGCGATCACCCGATCCTCCGCAACTTCGACAAGCTCTCCCTCTACGACGAGAGCTACTGGAAGCTGTCGGGGAATCCGGGCGACGTCACCGTCCTGGCGACGAGCGACGAAGAGGGGATGGCGACGCCGCAGCTGTGGGTGAAGGATCAGGGGAAGGGGCGGGTGTTCGTCAGCATCCCGGGCCACTCCAGCTGGACGTTCGACGATCCCCTCTTCCGCATCCTGCTGTTGCGCGGGATCGCCTGGTCCGCCCACGAGCCGGTCGATCGCTTCAACGAGCTTGTCACGCCCGGAGCGCGGATGAGCCGGTGACCTTGTTTTTCCTGGCAGCGCCATGTCGGCTTCCATGATGAAACACCGCGACAGCCTGTTTCGCGACAGCCTGTTTCTCATCGCCGCGTTGGCCATCCTCTTCGGGCCATTTTTCATCCATGGAGGCTTTCTCCGGGATGACCTCGGGGTGCTGGCGTATCCACCCCGTACCGCGACGTATCGTCAGTATCAGGCTCATGTCGAGCCAGCCGACGATGACGGGCCGCCCCGTGTCGGCCCTGCTGCACGGCGTCTGCGGCTGGACCTTCGGAACGACCGCCTGGCCGTACCACCTCGTCAATCTCACGCTCTTCGGCACGACGGTGCTGCTGGTGTTCCACGCTCTGACACGGATCCTCCCGCGGAGGGTGGCCGCTGACGACTGCCTGCTTCGCCATCGTCTATCCGTGCGCCGCCGTCTCCGTCTACCCATCGATCATGATGAGCTCGAATCTGGCTGGCTGCTGCTGGGCAGGTTCGCTCCTCATCGCCACGTTGCCCGGGCGGTCGCTCTGGAGGGGGCCGGCTTCGGCATTGCTTCTGCTCCTCTCGGCGCTGTCGTACGAAGCCTTCGTGCCGCTCTTCCTCCCGACCGTCCTCTCGCGGTCCCGGGTCGCTCCTCTCCACGCGTTTTCTTGGCGCAGCCTCATCGGCCCGATGATCCCCGTCGTCGCCGGCATCGACTCGCTGCGAATCACCCTCAAGTCGATCCCGTACGTCGCGGCGCTGCCCTTCGCCACGCTGCTGATTCCGTCGCTCTGGCTTGCCGTGATCTGCCCCCACCTCTTCAACGCGTTCTCCTCCGAGGCCACCGCTGCCCCGTCCCCGGCGGAGAGGCAGGCGATCGTTGAATCGACGCCACCCTCTCGAGGCCCGCAGCAGCCGGCGGGCACGAGCCGCGAACTCCTCGGCGACGCGAACGACCACGGCCAGATGGAGACAGCGGCTTCAGGCCCGCTTGAGGTTCAGCAGGCTCGCGCGGAACTGGCGGCGATCGGCCGGAAAGATGATCCCCCGGAGCCACGGCAGCCCGGAGATGAGTCGGCCGAGGCTCCATGCGATCGCAATCGTGGCTGCCGCGACCACGGCACCGCCTGTCCATCCGCCCAACACACGCTCAGGTCTCAATTTCAGTAACGCGTAGAAAACGAGCGTGTGGAACAAGTAGATCGAGAGCGAGTCGCGTCCGAGGAGCGCGAAGACCCGTTCTGCCGAACGGGGAAGTGGCAGCCCACGGA
>CANGGC010000135.1 GCA_947453125.1 Planctomycetaceae bacterium
CGAAGGAATTGAAACTCGACAGCAAAGAGCTTGTCGAGATCTGTTCCCGCGCTGGTATCCAGGACAAGGGCTCGGCGCTCGCCAGCATGACCGACGAGGAAGTCGCCCGGCTCAGGGAGTTCATGGCCGGCAAGGCGGCGAAGCCTCCTGAGCGGCCTGCCGCCGGTGGGGCGGCGCTTGTCCGGCCTGCGAGCCCGGTGCGACCTGCCGTCGTCGGCAAGCCTCCGGTGATCGCCGCCAAGAATTCCTCGTCAACGGCGACGAAGCCTGTCCAGTCGACGCCTCCGGAGCCGAAGCCGGCGGTGGTGATGCGGCCGCTCTCCGGTCCTCTGGGAGCCAGTCGCACCTCCGACGGGCCCGGCGTGCGGCGTTCCGAACCAACGCCGCAGCGCCCCATCGAAGCTGTTGCTCCTGCACAGCCCACGCCTCAGGCTCCGATCGCGCCCCTCCCCCCTCCCCCTCCCCCTCCTCCACCGCCTCCCCCGCTGTCAAGGACCTCCGGTCCGCTGCGTCGCGAGGACTACATTGCTCCCGGCGGTGTTGCTGCCCGGGCCAAGCCGCCGGAGCTCGGTGGGAAGTCGACTGAGCCGCGACCGCGCCCGGCGGGACTCCGTCCCGGTGGCGATGGTTCGAAGCCGCTCCCTCGCCCTGCGTTCAAGCTCGCGCCTCTCCCGGCTGCGGGACGCCCCACAGCGCCCAGGGTTTCGCAGGAACCGGTCGCGCAGAAGCCCGACGTCAAGCTCCCGCTCGATGCCATTCGCAGTGCGAAGGCGGGTGGGTCCAAGCCGCTCGCCGACCACATGCGCAAGCACGAGCAGCGTCAGGCTGCCGAGGGTCGTCCGCGTCCCGGTGGTCCCGCTGGCCCGGCCAGGCCGGGGGGGCGTGGGCCGGGAATGGCTCCCGTGCCTCCGTTGATGGAATCGGGTGTTCGTCCCCGCCGCACTCCGGCGAAGGGCCCGGGCGCCCCTGACGAGACCCCCGGCCGCGATTCGAAGCAGATCGGGAGACGGCGGTTCGATCGTGGCGGCGGTGATGACGATGACGGCGGTGGCCGTCGTCGCCGGTCCTCGCGGCCCCGCAGAGGGATCACGATCTCGACTGCCGCGCCGCGGAAAACCAATGCCTCGATCCAGGTGCCCTGCACCGTGCGGGCGTTTTCCGAGGCGATCGGCCTGTCGGCCAGCGACGTTCTCAAGAAACTCCTGAACTTCGGCATGGCCACGATGCCGAGCATGGGCACGATGCTCGATCGTGACACCGTCGAATTGCTGGCTGCCGAACTCGGCGTGCAACTCGATCTGAAGACGGCAGAGGATCTCGAGAAGGAACTTCTCGCCGGCTTCGACGCCGTCGATGAGGATCCCACCCTCCGCGAACCCCGCCCGCCGATCGTGACGTTCCTCGGCCACGTCGACCACGGGAAGACATCCCTCCTCGACCGCATCTTGGGGATGAACGTCGCTGCTCGCGAGAGGGGCGGCATCACCCAGCACATCCGTGCCTACACGGTGAAGCACAACAGCAAGTCGATCACCTTCGTCGATACGCCCGGTCACGAGGCGTTCACGCAGATGCGGGCCCGCGGGGCCAATGTCACCGACTGCGCAGTCCTCATCATTGCGGCTGACGACGGGATCATGCCGCAGACGGAGGAGGCGATCAGCCACGCCAAGGCAGCCGGGGTGCCGATCGTCGTCTGTATCAACAAGATCGATCTGCCCGGCATCGACGTGCAACGCATCTACCAGCAACTCGCCGCCAGCGACCTTCTTCCCACGGAGTGGGGCGGCGAGACGGAGGTGGTGAAGACAAGCGCCCTCACCGGCGAGGGTGTTGATCAGCTCCTCGACATGCTCCTCACCATTGCCGAGCTCCACGACCTCCGCGTCAACCCCTCGCGGGCCGCGGCTGGCGTGTGCCTCGATGCCTCGATCCATGAGGGGCGCGGTGTCTCGGCCTGTATCCTCGTGCAGAAGGGGACGCTCCGCGTCGGTGACTCGCTCGTCTGCGGCGAGGCCAGCGGCACCGTCAAGGCGATGCACGACACGCTCGGCAAGAAGCGGATCACCGAAGCCGGTCCGTCCCAGCCTGTGCTCGTCAGCGGCCTCGACATCGCTCCGGGGGCCGGCGACCGCTTTCAGGTGGTCGAATCGATCGCCATGGCGCGGGAAGTGGCTCTGAAGCGGAGCGGGATCCGCCGGCACAGCAGCCTTTCAAATGCTCCGGTGCACGTCACGCTCGAGAATCTCCTCGATCGTCTCGGCACGCAGAAGACGCCGACGCTCAACCTCATCGTCCGCGCGGACGTCCGTGGTTCGATCGAGGCGATCCTCAAGGAGCTCACGAAGCTCGACCACCCCGAGGTCAAGATTCGGATCCTCCAGTCGACGGTCGGAGGGGTGACCGAGGCCGACGTCCAGCTCGCCGATGCGTCCGACGCGATCATCATCGCGTTCAATGTCGTGCCCGACGAGCGCGCCCGCTCGCTGGCTGAAGAGCTCGGTGTGCAGGTGCGGCGTTACGAGATCATCTATCAGGTCACCGACGATCTGCGGAATGCCCTCGAAGGAATGCTCGCTCCGGAGAAGCGGGAGGCCGAACTCGGTCGGGCCGTCGTGCAGCGCACCTACTCGATCAGCCGGCTCGGCGTCATCGCTGGTTGCCGCGTGATCGCCGGGGTGATTGCCCGCAATGGCCGCCTCCGCGTGATCCGCGACAACCGTGTTCTCGGGGATTACGGCATTGAGTCGCTGAAGCGTGAAAAGGACGACGCCCGCGAGGTTCGTGACGGGTTGGAGTGCGGCATCAAGGTGGCCAATTTCAACGATATCAAGGAGGGCGACGTCCTCGAGTGCTACCGGATCGAGGAAGTCGCACGGACGCTGTCGTGAGCACTCGACGCCAACTCAAGGCCGCCGAGGCGGTGCGGGAGGTGGTCAGCATGGCCATCCTCACCGAGGTGCGGGATCCAAGGGTCCGTGACGTCACGGTCACCGGCGTGGAGATGGATGCCGACATGCGATCGGCTACCGTCCATGTCTCGGTGATGGGTGATGAAGCCAAGCAGAAGTTGGCCCTGAGGGGATTGGCGAACTCGGCCGGGTTCCTCCAGTCGCGGATCGCCGATCGGATCGAGACCCGCTACACGCCCCGGCTCCGTTTCGAAATCGATGGTGGCGTGAAGAAGTCGCTCGAGATTGCCCGTGTCTTGGCGGAGGTGCTGGGGCCCTCCACCGGGGACGGGGCCGTCGTCGCCCCGGTCGATGCCGAGGCGAAATCTCCGGAGCTCCGGCGGAATGCTCCGGCGGACGAGGCGCCGGGCGAGGATGTACAGGAACAGGCATGACCACACCGAATCGGCAGCAGCCCAATCGCCAGCAACTCGTCGCCAAGCTCCACAAAGCTCTGCGCGCCACCTACAAGCCGGTCGATCCGGACACGCAACCTCCGCTCCTCGAACAGGTCCTTTACGCCTGCTGCCTCGAGAACGCCCCGTATGACGTGGCGGCGCGGGCCTACAAGCGGCTCGGCGAGACGTATTTCGATCTCAATGAAGTCCGCGTCACGACGGTTGCCGAACTCGCCGAAACCCTCCACGACCTCCCCGATCCATCCCGGGCCGCCCTCGCGCTCCGCCGGGTGCTCCAGGGGGTGTTCGAATCGACCTACAGCTTCTCGCTCGACAATGCCAAGAAGCATTCGATCGCGCACGGCATGAAGACGCTCGAGCACATCCATGGCATCCCACCGTTCGTCGTGGCCTTCATTGGCTCCACGGCGCTTGGTGGCCACTACATCCCCGTCGATCTGGGGGCGATGCAGGGGTTGTTGATCACCGGGGTGATGTCGCAGGAGGAATACGACTCCGAGAAGTGCCCCGGGCTCGACCGCTTCATCCCCAAGAAGGCCGGGTTGGAGTTCGGCTCGTTGCTCCACCAGTTCGGCGTTGAAGTCCTGACGAATCTCCACGGCGCCTCGGTCAAGAAAGTGGTGCAGGCAGTCAATCCGGATGCCAAGCGGATGCCGAAACGCGGCGAACCGCTCCCCCTTCCGGTGCCCCCTCCGGCCCCGGCTGGCAAGGAGGCACAGAAGGCTGCCGATGCTGCCCGCACCGCGGCCGAGGAACACCGCCCTGCGGGCCCACAGGCGGCGGCCCGTCCAGCCGGCAAGACCCCGCTTCCCCCGCCAGGTTCGGGGCCGAAACGGGCGGCCGATGGCACGCTCGTCGCCGGCGCGAAGCCGGGCCCGAAGCCCTTCGTGGTGAAGCCGAACGTCGGACGGCCGATCACCATCAAGCCAGCCGAGCCTGAGGCGCCTGCCTCCGTCGCGCCGCCGGTCCCGGCCAAGAAGGCCGATACAGGTAAGAAACCGGCCGCAGGCAAGACTCCGGCGGCGCCGAAGGCGACCGACAAGGCCGCGACCAAGAAGCCATTAGCGGCCGAAAAGTCGGCTCCTTCCGAGGGCTCAAAGTCGTCGGACAAGTCATCCGAAAAGGGGAGCACCACGGCCAAGGGCAAGGGATCGAAGCCGGCCACCGACCGCCCTGCATCCGGGGATCGGCACTCCGATGACCTGACACGTCGCAAGCCGCGGTGAGCGACGGAGGGGAATCCGGTCAGGAAAACGCCCCTCCACCGAGACATCCAGACGCAGATCGATTCCCGAGATCCTCCTCCAGCCAACGGAGCAGCGAGTGGCCGGCCATTCCCATTGGGCAAACATCTCCCGTAAGAAGTCGCTCATTGATGCCAAGCGCGGCAAGCTGTGGAGCAAGCTCGCCAAGGCGATCATCGTGGCTGCCAAGCATGGCGGGCCCGATCCCGATGCCAACCTCCGCCTCCGGTATGCGATCGACGCCGCGAAGGCGGTCAGCATGCCCAAGGACAACATCCAACGGGCGATCCGCACCGGCATCGGGGAGTTCAAGGGGGGCGACCTCGAGGAATCTCTCTACGAGGGGTATGCCGCCGGAGGCGTCGCCGTCCTCTGCGAGATCCTCACCGACAACAAGAACCGCACGGCGCCCGAGGTCCGCAAGATCTTCGAGATGTGCGGAGGCAAACTCGGGGCCACCGGCTGCGTCGCCTACCTTTTCCAGCGGAAGGGGGCTGTTCGTCTGCCGCTGGCGTCGTGCTCGGAGGATCGGCTGATGGAGTTGGCGATCGAGGCCGGGGCCGACGACGTCAAGCCGGCCGGTGACCGCTGGGAGGTGATCTGTGAGCCGTCGGCGATGGTCGACGTGATCACGGCGATCCAGGGGGCCGGGATGACGATCGAATCGAACGAGATCGTCCGCATCCCGACGAACTCTGTCGACGTCGAGGATGTCGACACGGCCCGCCGGGTGCTCCAACTCATGGAGCGACTCGACGACCACGACGATGTCCAGAGCGTGGCCGCCAATTTCAACATCCCCGACGAGGCGATGGCCCAGCTTGGTTGAGCCTGGGAATCACTGGACTGCTGCTGCGGCGGCGGCTCCCGGTTCTTCAGCGTGTTCCACCTGCGGCCAGTAGGTGTCGAAGTCGAATTGCGGGCTGTTGTCGAGGTCGTGGCACTCGAGGCAGTTGTTGACGACCCGCTGTTTGGCCTGCGGGGAGTCGATGTCGAGGTGGAGCTCGGCCCGAAGCCGCTCCTTGTCGGCAGCGGGAACGCGCACCTGCCCACGTTCGGCCGAGGCGTGGGCCGCGGCCGGGCCGTGGCAATTCTCGCAGCCCTGTTGGGCGAGTTGCGGGGTGACGCTGACGCCCATGAATCCACCCTCGTAGGGCTGGAACTTCTGCGGGGCCCAGCCGACGACATGGCAGGAAAGGCATTCGGGGTCGCCGTCGCGCCGTGGCGTCTGGTTCTCCAGCGTCGTCAGAGCGCTTGCATGACCGGAGTTTGTCCACACCTCGAACGACGCCTTGTGGCATTCGGCGCAGGCGGCGCTGCCGGCAAATCGGCGACCGGTCGGATGGCGGCCGGGGGAAAGACCGAGGCCCGCGAGCCCCAAGGTCTCCAGCTGCGCCTGGTAGCTGGAGAGGAGCCGGATCATCTCCTCCGCCTCGCCCCAGCGGGCATCGAGCGGCACCCGCTGGGCGCGGATCGGTTGGGCCGGATCGTCGAACAAGCCAATGACGACGGCAAACATCCCCTTGTGGCCGAGTTCCAGGAGATGGCGCTCAACCGGAGCGGCGCCGGGGACCGCCCGATGCGGCGGAAGCTTCTCCGGCTGAGCAGGGGGTTCTTCGGCGCCCCCCGCCGTGACCACGAAGTCGAATTGGGGAAAACGCGCCGCGAGCTTCTTCGTCTCCTCCGGCGAGGCGAAGGCGAGGAGCACCTGATGGTCGCAGCCCGCCTTGGCCAGGGCCGCAGCCGGCTCGACGAGCGACTCGGCGGCCGGCTTGGTGGCGATCAGGTCGTTGCGGATGTCGGCCAATTCCGCATCGCCAAGGACCGCCGTGATCCCGATTTTCAGGCCACCGCGCTCCACGATCCGATGGACCGGCGTGATCCCTGAATCGAATCCGATCAGGCCGACGTTGGCGCACACGAACGGCGTCGGCGTGTCGCCCACCGCCGACACGGCGGCCACGACCTCCTCGGCGGGGAGGCGGAGGTCTTTCGGGCCGAAGCCGACGGCGGCGTACTCCATCGCCTTGAGACCGTCGACGATCGAGCCGAACTTGATCTCGGTCTGTCGGCCGAACCGGTTGACCTGATCACCGAGATCGAGGGCCACTACGGGCCAGTCGGCCGCAGTCATCGCCCCGAGGAAGTTCCGTCGACGGCTCAGGCCGCCTTTCTGGTTCTCCTTGCCGGTGCACCCGCACGGCTCGATGTAGCCGTCGAGTTCGCCGGTGAACACGAGCACGGCCTTCGGTTTCGGCCAGCCCTGGAAGACGTCGCCGTTCCGCTGCCGGAAGGTCTTCGCCATCTCGTCGCTGACCCCGGGCCCCTGCGAAGGAACGGGGGGGGCGGCGGGGGTGGCGTCTTGGGCGCGAA
>CANGGC010000136.1 GCA_947453125.1 Planctomycetaceae bacterium
AAGGCAATCCGATCCTCACCGCCAACGATTGGCCCTATCCGGCGCACACCGTCTTCAATGCCGCGGCCTGTCAGGTCGGCGCCGAGACGCTCCTCCTTGTCCGCGTCGAGGACCGGCGCGGCCATTCGCATCTCTGCGTGGCTCGGAGCGCCGACGGGATTTCTGACTGGCGGATCGATCCTCAGCCGACGTTCCCCCCAGACCCGGTGAATTACGCCGAGGAGGCGTGGGGCGTGGAGGATGCCCGCGTCACCTGGGTGGCCGATCGCGGGGAATGGATCATCACCTACACGTCGTACTCCCCGATCGGGCCGCTGGTGTCACTCGCCTCGACGGTCGATTTCAAGACGTTCGTCCGGCTCGGGCCGGTGATGCCGCCGGAAGACAAGGACGCCGCGATCTTTCCGCGCCGGTTCGGCGGCCGCTACGCGATGATCCACAGGCCGGTGTCGGCGGGCAGCTCCGGGGCCCACATCTGGCTCTCCTTCTCCCCCGACCTGCGGCACTGGGGGGATCACCACGTCCTCCTCCATGCCCGCCGCGGAGCCTGGTGGGACGCCAACAAGATCGGCTTGAGCCCCCCGCCGCTGGAGACGCCCGACGGCTGGCTCCTCCTCTACCACGGCGTCCGCCACACCGCCGGCGGCTGCCTTTACCGGCTCGGGTTTGCGCTGCTCGACCTCGAGCAGCCGTGGCGGGTCATCCGCCGCAGCGACGACTGGGTCTTCGCCCCGGAGCTCCCTTACGAGCGCCAGGGGGACGTCAACAGCGTCGTCTTCCCCTGCGGTTGGATCCTCGACGAGGCGACCGGCGTGATCCGGATGTATTACGGCGGTGCCGATTCCTGCCTGGCACTGGCGACGGCGAACCTCTCGGACATCCTCGCCTACCTCCGCACCTGCCCCGTCCCGCCGCCGCGCGATCGCCCCGGGATGACGATCTGACTTTGCTAGACCGGTGACGGCAACGTCACCGGGCCACGGCCAGCGGTGTCGCCGCTCACCACTCGGCGTTGGGAAGCTCGCCACCGGCACGGCTGCCGAGGGCGTGGAGGACTTCGAGATTGATCGAGTTGCCGATCGCACGGGTCGAGCCGTCGGCCATTGAGACCACCGACGCGCCGGGGTGATACGACCCGAAACCACCGACGGTGAGCGGGCCCTTCTCGGCCGGCTCATCCTCGACGAGCCCGGTGAACCGCCGCTTCGAGATCGGCTCGATCCGACCGGTGTTTCGCAGCGTCGCCCGCGTCCCCGACGGCCAGCCAAGCTCGACCGGGGAGACACCGTCGATGGGATCTTCGAAGACGTGCTCCGAGAGGAGGAGCGTGTGCGAACTGCCGTCGAGAATGTCGTCGAACCGGATCCGGCTGTTGAGGAACAGGAGCCCGTCGTTGCCGACGTCGATTGGCGCCTCGATCGAGTTGTGGCAGCCGGCGTAGCTCGACCATGCGATCGGGGCGCCACCTTGGTCGCCGCCCCTTGGCCCGGCGGAGGACGGGCAACGCAGGACCGCGATCGTCATCCGTCGCAGCTTGTCATTTTTCTCGGCGTAGGCGCCGGCCTGCTGGTCGAACATCTGGAAGAGGCTGTTCTGCTCCATGTAGGGGAGCACCTGCACCGTCCAGGAGAGATGCTGGCCGACGGCCTCGTTTCTGATCGGGCCGTCGGGATTGATGACGCCGGAAGGAAAGTGGCCGGTATGGAACTCGTGGTTGTGGAGGGCGAGGCCGAGCTGCGTCGTGTTGTTCAAGCAGGAGCAGCGCCTGGCGGCCTCGCGGGCGGCCTGGACGGCCGGAAGGAGGAGGCCGACGAGCGTGCCGATGATGGCGATGACGACGAGCAGCTCGACGAGCGTGAACGCCCGCAGCCGGCGGTGGGAACGGTGAATGGTCATGGCAGAGCCTCCGGGGTGACGTCAGGAGATGGTTCGGGAACGGTGGATGGTGGAATGGCCGGGGCCTGGTTCGGCGTGAAAGCCTCCCTGGCCACGCGGAGGGCTCGCTCGCGGCGGACCGAGTCGGGGCGACCGACGGGATACTCGACGACGAGGCCAAGGCTGACGCCGTCGTCGATGGGAGTAACCGAGGTGGTCACCTCCGCGGCTCCTCTCCCGACGATTGCCTCGGAAGCCACGGTCGTGCGCCCGCCGGTCCAGCCGGGCTCGGCGCGGAGACGAATGACGGCCCGCTCGCAGGCGGCTTCGAGCAGGCACTCCGCCTGACGGAGCTCGAGTTCTTTCAGGAACTGACGGCGCCCCAGAAGGGCGATCTTCAGCATCCCGCCGAGCATGACCAGGACAATGGCCATTGCCGCGAGTACCGCGACGAGCGTTGCCCCACGACGGCCCTGCGGCGGCAACGAACGGCAGAAAGGGTGGGTCATGGTCGCGCCTCCCCGTCACGCGCCGGCAGGACGCGGAGATCGCGGCCGAGAACAGCCTCGACGACCAGCGCCGGCGGCTTTCGTTTTGCCTCGGCAGGGGAACGTGGCGGCCGCACGACCCCCGGGGGGGCGAGTTCTCCGTCTGCGCCCTCGGCGCCGAGCTCGAGATGAATCTGTTTCTCGGCCACGGTCACGACCGCGGCGCACGGCCCGGCAAGCGCATAGTCTTCGCGCCCCGTCGGCGTGGGATTGCCGGGGGCAAGCAGACGCCGCTGGATCTGGCGACGGTCGGCCGTGTGGCGGTATTCGATCGTGCCGCCATCGGGGAGCGTGAAGGCCACGAGCCGTTCCCCGGCCGGCGCCTCAATCTGCGCCGCGACTTGGGCCGCGGCATGGACATCGGCCCGGAACTGGCGGGCGAGGCGGGCACTGGTCCGCTCGTCGTCAAAGAATCGGCGGCTCTCCGACTGGGCCCGCATCACGCCGTGGAGGAGCATGGCGCTCGAGGTGATGACGAGGCTCACACCCCCCATCGCCATGAGAAGCTCGATCAGCGAGATGCCCCGCGGCGGACGTCGACCGGAGATCGGGCGTGTCATGGTTCTCATGGCGTTTGCTCCCCTGAAGCAGACGGGAGCCATCCGGCAAGGCGGAGCGGGTGGCCGCGGCGGCCAGGTTCATTCCATTCGATCGCCAGCTCGATCCGCTG
Organism: Planctomycetaceae bacterium; assembly: GCA_947453125.1. Lineage (GTDB taxonomy): Bacteria > Planctomycetota > Planctomycetia > Pirellulales > UBA1268 > QWOP01. The sequence continues at coordinate 3,094 of CANGGC010000136.1, forward strand.
CAGGCCGTCGTCGTCAGGGGCGGCGGCTGCGGCGGTGAGCGTCGCCCCCGGGAGGTGCGCCGCGGCGAAGGGGGACGGCGCGGGGGCAGTGAGGAAGGCCTCGCGTGCGGCCGGGGGGAGCGCGTGGAGGAGTTCCATCCGATTGGCGAGCTCCTCGACGGCGAGACGCTGGTTACGACCCGAGACGAGCAGCCGGCCGTGGCGGACGAGGAGCCCCGCCGACACCGAGATGATGACGGAGAGGATCCCGAAGGCGACGAGGAGCTCGAAGAGGGTGACCCCGCGGCGCGTCATGTCCCCGAGATCGACGCGGCGTGGAGAGCGAAGCGTGGTCATCAGGTGAGCCCTCGAATGAGATTGAAGAGCGGCTCCATGACTCCCATGGCGATGATGAAGACGAAGATTCCCATCGCCATCACAAACGCTGGAAGGATCAAATCGGAGAGGAGCCACATCCGTTCGAGAATCCGTTCCCGGTGACGGCGCGACAGCGCCCGCGTCACCCAGCCCGCATCAGGGCTGGCATCGAGGGCCGCGGCTTCGGCTGGCGACAGGACTCCCGCTCGGCTTGATCGGGCGGCGCCGCCTGGACCCTGCGATTTCTCCTTGAGCGTCGAGCGCAAACCCCGGTCGATCGTGCCCAATGCCAGGGCCTGAGCGGCGCGTCCCTCCCCTTCCCCGGCCCGCTCTGCCACATCGAGGCTGCCGAGCCAATCGGCGGCTCGGGCGTCGCCGAGCACTCCCAGGCCGCCGAGGCCGACAGAGCGCCGCAGCCCAGCCCAGGCCCGCGGGGCGAGGCGGGAAGCGATGTTCGCGGCGAGGATTGCCAGCAGCGGGAGCCACCAGAAGGCTATGAAGGTGTAGCCGAGCCATCCCACGGCTGTCATCCAGGGAGATTCCTCCATCCCGAAGTCGTCGAAGATCTTCTTGAACTGCGGCACGAGCTTGACCATCAGGAAGGTCAAGATCGGCAGGCTCACGAGGAGCAGCGTCGCCGCATACCCCAGACCCCAGCGGATATCGCGCTCCACCGGCTCGGTCGAGGTCGCCGGCGCGCTGAAGCCGGTGAGCGCTTCGGTGGCATTGCCGTGGAGCGTCGTCGCTACGGCGAGCGCCGTCGCATCCTGCGGGCGGAGGGCTCCGCGCACCCGCGAAAGCGCCGCGTCGAGCGGCATGCCTGCTGCCACGAGCTTGGCGAGCTTCCTCACCCTCGCCGCCTGCCAGCCACGTTCATCGGCGGCCCAGGCTTCGAGGAGCGGCGCGAGCGGGAGCCCCTCGTCGAGACCCAAGGCGAGCAATTCCGCCAGCGCCCGTCGCTGCCCCGACGACGTTGGCAGGAACCCGCCAAAGAGCGTGGGAAAGAGCCCCAGCTGCGTCGCTCGGGAGTCGATCCCGCGGGCAGCGACAAACTTGGCGAAGGTGGGGAAGAGCGACATCGGGGCACCGGAAGCAACGGCGTCAGGACAGGTCGGTGACCAAACTGATCAGCGGCGCGAACAGGGCGAGGACCATGAGGAAGACAAGGAGGCCAGTGACGAAAACGGCCACCGGCCCGAGGAACCAGGAGATCCAGGAGCGACTGGCGGCGAGGCGGAGGGCGTGGCAGGTGGCGATCCGGTCGAGGAGCCGGACCCGCGTGGCCGCGGGCAAATCCCCCTCGAGGGCGAATCGCACAGTCGCTGAAAGCCACCGTGGCTGCTGGTCCGCTGCTGCCATGGCGTCCTGTGGATCAACCGCACGGCTCGCCACGGCAATCGCCACTGGCTGCGGCACCTCTGCGGCGAGGAGATCGGCGGCGAAGCGCGCGAATCGCCCCGACTGCGCGAATCGGCTGCCGGGGAGGCGGAGCCACGACGGCCACCAGCGATTGGCTGTCAGCCACAGCGCCGTCGCCACAGCCGCCGCCGCAAGCAGCCCCCCCCAACCCTCCCTGAGAAAGTGGGAGAATCCGATCAGCGCCTCGGTGGCCAGCGGCAGCCGCATCCCGAAGTCGCCGAGGAGTTTCTCAAACTCCGGCACGACGAGCAGGGCCAGAAACGACGTCACGGCCAGCGCCAGGAGCGTCACGAAGAACGGATAGACGAGCGGCAGCCACCACCGACTATTCGTCTCCTCCGTCGCGACCACATCGACGGCCCGGGCGAGGAACGCGGCCTCCGAGGCCCCGTCACCAGTCGTCGCGCCGGGGGCCGCGGCGGTGAGGAGCGGGATCCAGGTGTCGGGATCGTGCTCGAGGGCCCGGCTTGCCCGGGAGGCATCCCCCGCGGCGAGCGTCTCGCAGAGCTCGTCCCAGGCAGCGCGGCGGCGCGGTGAGAGCTCGGCGCCAAGGGCCCGCAGTGCGGGGATAATCCCGCCGCCGACCTCGAGCGCACGGCCGATCCAGGGGCCGAGCGCGGCTGTGGCGGCAGAGGCGGCGGTGGTCTTGGGGGGAGCCATGGGTGAGTGTTTCGGCAAAGCTTCAGCGGCTGGCCGAGGCTTCGGAGATCGCCATGAAGAAATCGATCGCCGGGAGAAAGAGGACGAGGGCATAGGCGAGGACGGCAAGGCCGGCGATGACGAGCGCCACGACGATCCGCCCGAACTGGCGCGCGTCGCCGTCGCGCCGGGCAGCACGCGCCCGGGCCACTCTGGCCGCCTGCCGAAGGGCTTCGCCGCGTGGCACGCCGCCGAGATCGAGGCCGGTGGCCCAAGGAATGAGTGGAGACGCGGAGGCCGCCGCCCCGATCCCGAACGCCTCGGCCACGGCTGCGGCTTCCTCGAGGAGGACGCCAGCGTCGGCTAGCGCCGCGAGCGTCTCGCACCCGAGCGCCGCCCGGAGCGAGTCGGGCCCGACCGATCGGGAGCGGCGCGCCGTCGCGGCCCACCAGGCGATGGCGAGCGCCGCGATCATGGCCGCCAGAAGCCAGGGCGCCGCGGCCCGAGCGGCTTCGAGGAGCCCCAGGCCACTTCCCGGCCGGACCTGGAACTCGGCATACACCCCTTCAAAGAGCGGCGTTAGCCCCGCCCCTAGAAGCGCCGCACCGAGGGCCGCACCGGCACAGACAAGCGCCGGATAAAACCACGGCCGCCAGGCTCCACGGGCCCGCGTCGCCGCGTCTTGCCCGGTGCGGACGGCCGCTTCGAGAACCCTGTCGGCATCGGCCCCGAGCCGCACCGCCTCGGCCAGCGCCGCCGTCGCGGCTGGGCCCGCCCATGCCACCGGCAGCCCAGCCGCCTCGAGCCCTGCGGCCCGGGCGCGGAAGGCCGAAGTGGGATCGGAGTGGACAGCGGCGGCCATGCGTCACCGGAGAAGAGGGAATGAGGGGAAGAGAGTTCTTCCTCCCCCCACCCCAAGGAGACGCGGGCACGGTCTTTTTGTATGGGGCAAAACGCCGCTTACTTCAGCTCGATCGCGATCGGCTCCGAGGCCGCCCCGTGGCTGCCGTGTTCGGCGTGGCCATCGTCGCAGCAAGCTTCCTGCTCGGCGGCCATCGCCCGGATCTCCTGCGTGATCTTCATCGAGCAGTACTTCGGGCCGCACATGCTGCAGAAGTGAGCGCTTTTGAAGGTGTCCTGGGGGAGCGTCTGATCGTGGTAGCGACGGGCCGTCTCCGGATCGAGCGAGAGGCGAAACTGCTCGTTCCAGTCGAAGGCGAAGCGGGCCCGGGAGAGGGCGTCGTCGCGCTGCCGGGCATTCTTGCGGTGACGGGCGAGATCGGCAGCATGGGCGGCGATCTTGTAGGCAATCACCCCCTGCTTCACGTCTTCCGCGTCGGGGAGGCCGAGGTGTTCCTTGGGCGTCACGTAGCAGAGCATCGCCGCGCCACTCCAGCCGGCGATCGCGGCGCCGATGGCGCTGGTGATGTGGTCGTAGCCGGGGGCGATGTCGGTGACG
>CANGGC010000137.1 GCA_947453125.1 Planctomycetaceae bacterium
ACCGCTCCGGCCCTGCTGACGGCGGAGCCGACACACGGTATCGTACAGGGCATGGCTGCCCGTCTCACTCCCCTCGCCGAGATCGACGTGCCGCCCCCGCGGCCCGACGAAACCTACGCGTTTGACGGCCCCGAGGGGCCGATCCGTTTCGTCGGCCTCAAAGCTCTCCTCGGCGCCGCCGACTTCCCCAAGGCAGGGGACCGGCACGCCGGACTCGCGGCCGCCAACGAGATCAGCCGGGAGACGGCGCGATCGATCCTCGCCGGGCTCACGATCGCCCACCTCCACGAGCGCCCCCTGCTCACGGCCGACGGCCGCGTCGATGACGTGATGCGGGTCAACTACGACGTCGATCGGGCGGTCCTTGGCGAAATCGCCCAACTCACCGTCGGCGACCTCAAGAACCGTCTTCTGGCCTGCTCCGGAGACGAGGCGGTGCGCCTCGGCCGCGGGCTCACCGGCGTCACGGCTGCCGCGGTGGCGAAGCTCTGCGATGTCCACGAGCTGATCCTCGTCGCCCGGCGGATCGCCAATCCGACGACGGCCCGCACGCTCCTCGGTCGCCGTGGCACGCTCTCCTCACGGCTCCAACCGAATCATCCCACCGACGACCCGCGCGGGATCGCGCTGCTCACTTGGTGGGGCCTGTCGATGGCCGCCGGCGACGCGCTGCTCGGCGTCAATCCGGCGATCGACACCGTCGCTAACGTCTCCGCCGTCCTCCACCTCCTCGACGACCTCCGCCGCCGCGCCGGCGCGCCGACCCAGATCTGCGTCCTCTCCCACATCAAGACGCAACTTGCCGCCCTCGATGCCGGCGCCCCGGTCGAGATCCTCTTTCAGAGCCTCGCCGGCACCGAAGCGACGCTCACCGCCGAATTCGACGTGACGGTCGATCTCCTCGATCACGGCTCGCAGACGATGCACGAGCGCGGGCCGCTCAAAGACACGGCCCCGCAGTGCATGTACTTCGAGACCGGCCAGGGGAGCGAGTTCTCCTACGGCCGCCACGAGGGGATCGACATGACGACGACCGAGGCCCTCTGCTACGGCCTGGCACGGCGTTACGACCCCTTCATGATTAACAACGTCACCGGCTTCATCGGCCCGGAGACCCACGCCGACAACTTCGAGCTCCTCATCGCCAGTCTCCAGGATCTCTTCCTCGGGAAGCTCCTCGGCCTGCCGATGGGGATCGGGAGCTGCTACACGCTCCATGCCGGGAGCGGCCTCGAGGGACAGCAGGCGACGACCGAGCTCCTCGCCGCAGCCGGCGCTACCTACTTCATGGACGTCGCCCTCAACACCGACCGGATGCTCGCCTACTTCGACACCAGCGCCCACGACAACCAGACGCTCCGCGAGATCCATGGCCGCGAGCCGGCGGGGGAGTTTCTCGACTGGTGCCTCGGCAGGGGAATCCTCGCCCGCGACAGCTCTGACGCGGTCGTCCGCGGCCCGGCGTGGGGCCGGCCGGAGTTGTTCTGCGACTCGGTGGAGGACTTTGAGGAACTCGTGGCGGCCACGCCGGCGCTCCACGGCTTCGAGAACGCCGGCCCCCGTCCCGCCGACGCCGTCGCGCGGCAGGTCCGCTGGCATCAGGCGGTGGGACGTGGGGCCGTCCACCTTCCCCTCGACGTCGCGCGGCTGCGGGAGATCGCCCCCTTCCGTGAGATCGGTACCGAGGCACTCACCCACGACAGCCACCTCTCCGTGCCGGCGCTCGGCGCCCGACCAAACGCCGCGGCGCTGGCGAGCCTGCACACGGAACCGTTCAAGGTGCAGGTGCTCGTCTCCGACGGCCTGTCAGCGCCGGCGGTCCATCACAACATGCCCGACCTCCTCCCGCTCCTCCTCGACGGCCTGTCCGCCAAGGGGATCGGCGTCGGCACGCCGCTGATCGCCCGCCACGGCCGGGTAAAGCTTGCCGAGCCGGTGGGGGAAAAACTCGGTGCGGATCTCGTCATCCATCTGATCGGCGAGCGCCCCGGCGGAGATGCCCTCGCGTCGCGGAGCCTGTCGGCCTATCTCGTGTACCGGGTGCCGGCCGAACAGCGGAGCGAGGCGGCGCGGGCCAGCGGCAACCCCGACATCCGCCATGAGGTGACGGTGATCTCGAACATCTACTCCGCAGGCCTTCCCCCCGTCGAAGCCGCCGCCCAGATCGTCGAGAAGGTCGAGAGAATCCTCCGCCACAACGCTGCCGGCAATCGCCTCGAAGGGATTCTCGCCCGGGATACCTGAAGGCCCGGCGGCTCAGGCTACCGGCACGACCGCGTCGCTGGGGCGGGCCCGATTCATCCCCAAGGTTTGCAGGAGCGTCGTGAGCCGTTCCGCGAGCGCCGCCCTGTCGGCGAGTTGCTTCGTCGAGGCCGGCTGCCTGGAGGGCCCCATGCGGAATCCGCGACAGGAAGCCGCGACCCGGTAGCCCTCGGGGAAATCGGCCCCCTGCATCGCCATGTCGAACAGTTCGATGATCCGCGGCTGGAGGCGCATCGCCCCCTTCACGTCCCCCGCCATCGCCATGTCGAATACCGCACGCGTCATCTCGGGCATGATCCCGCTGGTCGCCACCGTGGCGCCGCTGCAGCCGACCAAGAGCATCGACGTGAGGGCCGGATCCCAGCCGGTAAGGAACGAGAAGCCGGGGCGAACGGGGCGGACCGCGGTGATCAACCGCTGCATGTGGGAGATGTCGCCGCTCGAATCCTTGATGCCGATGATCCGGGGAAACTCCTCCGCGAGCCGACGGACGACGGGGATCTCGATCGGCGAGGCGAGCATCGGGATGTGGTAGAGCGTGACGTCGATCGGACTGTGGGCCCCGATCTCGCGGAAATAGGCTTCGACGCTCTCCGCCGAGAGCCGGTAGTAGTAGGGGGCCACGACAGCCACCGCGCGGGCCCCCGCCTCGAGGCAATGCTCACAGGCGCGGATCGTCTCGGCGGCCGTTCCCTCCGCCGCACCGGCGACAACCGGCACCCGTCCCGCGGCGGCCTTGCAGACGATCTGGACGATCTTCCGCCGCTCCTCAACCGTGAAACGGAGAAACTCGCCGGTCGAGCCGTTGGGATAGAGGCCATGGACGCCCCGGTCGACGAGCCATTGCACGTACCGGAACAGCTCCTCTTCGTCGATCCGCCCCTTGGCGTCGAGCGGCACCATGTGGGGAACCAAGATACCGGTGATCGCGGGGGCGTGGCTGGCAGCGGACATGCTCGGGTGGGCTCCTTTGAACGGGATTTGGGAACGACAAGCGTACACCCATCTGCCCCCGCTCGGCCAGCCGCGGTAGCATCGACGGTCGCTGTTCCCTCGCGGATCGGCCGGTTTGCCCCCCGCAGGAAAACGCACCATGGCCGGATCGGCACGCGGACATTCGATCGACACGATCCCCACGCCGGCACTCGTGCTCGATGCGACGAAGGTGCGGCACAACATCGAGCGGATGGCGACCTACACGAAGGCCGTCGGCATCGCCAACCGCCCCCACACGAAGACGCACAAAAGCATCGCCATCGCCGGCCTCCAGCTCGCCTCGGGGGCCACGGGATTGACGGTGGCGAAGGTGGGGGAGGCGGAAGTCCTCGCCCGCGCCTTCGCCGATCGCGAGCCAGACATCCTCGTCGCCTACCCGGCGGTCGATCCGGCGCGGACGGTGCGGCTGGCAGCCCTCGCCCGCAGCGCCACCATCCGCGTCGCCGTCGACAGCCCCGAGGCGATCGCCGCCCTCTCCGCCGCGGCCCGGGATGCTGGGACGACGATCGGAATCCTCGTCGATCTCGACGTCGGTTCGGGACGGACCGGCGTCCCCACCGCCGAACGGCTCGTGGCCCTGGCTGCTGCCGCGGATCGCGCCCCCGGCCTCCGCCTCGACGGGATTTTTTATTACCCAGGGCACGTCACCGTGCTCCCCGACCGGCAAGCCGGTCCGCTCGGCGTAGTCGCTGAAAAACTCGACGAGGCGATCGCCCGCTTCGATTGGATGGGCCTGTGCCGGGGGATCGTGTCAGGGGGATCGACACCGACAGCCTACCAATCGCACCTCATTCGCAGCGGCACCGAGATCCGCCCCGGCACGTGTGTCTACAACGACCTCAACATCGTTCGCGGCGGCTTCGGCTCGCTCGACGACTGCGCGGCGCGCGTCGTCTGCACGGTCGTCAGTGATGCGGTGAAGGATCAGGTGATCCTTGACGGTGGCTCGAAGACGCTCACGATGGATCGCTGCGGCCCCGCCCCCGATTCAGGCCACGGCCTGATCGTCGAATACCCCGAGGCCTTCATCGGAAAGCTCACCGAGGAACACGCCCAGGTCGATGTCAGCCGCTGCGCCGCGCGGCCGCGGGTCGGAGAGCGCGTAACCGTGATCCCCAACCACATCTGCCCGGTCGTGAATCTCCACGACACCGCTTGGTGGTGGGAGGCCGACGGCAGTCTCCAGGTGCTGCCCATCGACGCCCGCGGGAAGCTTTCCTGATCGGCGGATCGCGGCATCGCCTGGCCGACATTGCCCGCCGATATCGGCCCAAGCCATACTCTCAAATCTCCGCCGGGGAAGCGCTGCTGTTGGCGCTTCCCCGCGCCTTCGCAATGGGAGTCGTCATGACGTCGCTTGCCCCCCGCTTTCCCCTCCTTGCCAAGGGTGTTTGGCCGCTGCTTGCAGTGCTTGCGACACTCCTCCCGCTCCCCGTTCCCGCCAGCCCCCCGGTGGCCCCCACCGAGGCGCTTTCGCCCGCGGAACAACTCCAGAAGTTCCGGCTGCCGGAGGGCTTTGCGATCGAGCTGGTGGCGGCCGAGCCGGAGATCCAGAAGCCGATGAACCTCGCCTTCGATGCCCGGGGGCGGCTGTGGGTCACCCATTCGGTCGAGTATCCCTTCGCGCCGAAGGAAGGGGCCCCGCACCGCGACGGTCTCACCGTCCTCTCCGACTTCGGCCCCGATGGCCGGGCGCGGAAGGCCGTCCGCTTCGCCGACGATCTCAACATTCCGATCGGCGTTCTCCCTCTCGGCAAGGGCGACGAGGCGATCGTCTGGTCGATCCCCAACATCTGGAAGCTCTCCGACACCGACGGCGACGGCAAAGCCGACTCGCGAGAGATCCTCTACGGCCCGTTCGACTTCGTCGATACCCACGGCGATCAGAACTCATTCCGCTTGGGCCCCGACGGCTGGGTGTATGCCTGCCACGGCTTCCGCAACGATTCGAAGGTCAAGCTCAAGGGAGAGGGAGAGGTCGTCCTCACAATGCAGTCGGGAAACACCTACCGCTTCAAGCCCGATGGCTCGGCGATCGAGCAGGTCACCTGGGGGCAGGTGAACCCCTTCGGAATGTGCTTCGACTCCCTCGGCAACCAGTTCTCCGCCGATTGCCACTCGCGCCCCGTGACGATGCTGTTGCGAGGGGGCGTGTACGAAAGCTTCGGGAAGCCGCACGACGGCCTCGGCTACGCGCCGGCGATGACCGGCCACGACCATGGCTCCACCGGGATCGCGGGGGCACTGGTCTATGACGATTCAGAAGGCTTTCCCGCCGACTATCAGGGCAACCTGTTCGTCGGCAACGTGATCACCAACACCGTCCACCGCGACCGGCTCCAGTGGAAGGGATCGTCACCGTGGATCGAGGCCCCGGAGGACTTCCTCGTCTGTGACGATTGGTGGTTCCGGCCGGTCGATCTCCAGACAGGCCCCGACGGCGCCCTCTATGTCGCCGACTTCTACAACTGCATCATCGGCCACTACGAGGTCGATCTCCTCCACCCGCGCCGCGACCGGGAACGGGGGCGAATCTGGCGCATTGTGTCGAAGGGGGATGGCGTCGTTGGCCGCGACCAGGCCCAAACAGACGGGTCGCTCCTTCCCTTCGATCTCACCTCGGCCCCGGCTGAAAGGCTCTTCCCCCTCCTCGGCCACGCCAACCAAACCGTCCGTCGCCTCACCCACGAGCAGCTTCTGGCGCGCGGCTCGGAGTCCCCGGCCATTCTCCACGATGCGCTCCTCCTGGCTGCCGACACGGCCGCCGCGCCCGAGGCCCGCGCTCTTGCCACCTGGATCGTCGCCCGGCTCGGGGGCCTTGATAAGGCGACCGCCGCCGGCCTCGCCTCGGCGCCAGAGCGCGCCGTGCGAGTCCATCTCGTCAAAGCCCTCGATGGCACTGCCGGATGGGATGACTCCCGTCAGCGCCTCGTCATCGCGCTCCTCTTTGACGACGACCCGTTCGTGCGCCGCGCCGCCGCCGAAGCGCTCGCCGACCATCCCTCCTTCGTGGCCCTTCCGGCGCTGCTCGCGGCCTGGCGAGACGCTGCTCCCGACGACGTCCAGCTCCTTCACGCCCTGCGGATCGCGGTCCGCAACCAGCTCCGCCCGGGAATCCGTGGGGCAGCGGTTTCCCCCGAGGCTCTCGCCGCCATCGATCTCCCCATCGCCGATCTGGAGCGACTCTTCGACGTCGCAGTGGCCGTGCCCGACGACGATGTCGCCTGGAGCGTGCTTCAGCTCGCCCGCCGCGTCGGTTTTCCTGTCGACGTGCTCGCGCGGGCGTTCGGGAGCGTCGCCCGCTCTTCCACCGGGGAGCGCGTCGAGGAGGCCGCAGCGATGGCCCGGGCCCAGGCCGGCGACGACCGTGGCCTGGCCCAGCGTCTGTTTACAGCCCTCTTCGACGGCCAGTCAAAGGCCGGCAAGCGGCTCACCCCCGGCACAGCCCTCGGCGACTGGGGCGCGGCCCTCGCCGCTGAAGTCCTCGCCGAGACCGGGGCACGAAACGCCGCGACGACCCTCGTCGCGCTCACGGTGGCCGAGCAGGTGCGGCTCACCGGTCAGGCCGACAGCATCGCCGCCGCACTCGCCGATCGCACGCTTCCCCCCGACGTCCGCTCCGCCGCCGCCGGTACGCTCCTCTCCCTCGCCCCCGACCGGGCCGGGCCACTTCTCACCGTCGTCGCGCTCGATGCCGGCGAGCC
>CANGGC010000138.1 GCA_947453125.1 Planctomycetaceae bacterium
CCGGTGTAGGCGCCGTGGATCGCCGCGTCGCGGGCGGCGCTCGAGTCGCTGCCATGATGGCGCACCTCGAGGCCCGCATGGGCGACGACGAGCCGGCCGCCGTCGAGGACGAGATGCCCCGGGAGCCCGGCGAGGAACTCCGCCACCTCGTCCCGGACCGCGACCGACTCGGCAGCGAGTTGCTCAAGCGACGCTTCGAGCCCATGCCCCGGCTCCACCGGCTCTCCTTGTAGGGCCGCGGCGAGGCGAATGTCGTGGTTGCCGGCGACACCCAGGGCCCGCCCTGCCTCGACGAGCCGCTTGACTCGCAAGACCACCGCCGGCGTGGCGGGGCCCCGGTCGACGAGATCCCCCACGAACACGAGCCTCCGCCCCTCCGGGTGCGGCCGGGCCGGATCGATCGGGTGGCCCAATCGCTCCATCAGGGCGACCAGTTCGGCGTCGCAGCCATGGACGTCGCCGATGATGTCGAATGCGGCCGGCATGGCGGGGGGCGCCTCGGAGGGGCCGTCACGATACCCCAGCGGGCTCCCGGCTGCCGAGGCTCGACCGGCAAAGGGGGGGGAGGCCTGGCCCCCCGAAACCCACTTTTCAGCCCCGTTATCAGCCTCGGGAAAGTGCGTGTTGCCGAACCGGGCCGAATGCGGTTAGCTGGGCAGTAGCGAGGGTGAAACCCCACCGCAGTCCCTCATTCCCGGAGAATCCTCCCATGATCCGTGCCGCCGTCCCCTCCCTCGATCGGGTGCGCGAGAAGGTCGAGGCGGGGCAACGCCTCGACGCCGCCGAGGCGGAGATGCTGTGGGACGAGCGCATCGATCTCCACGAACTCGGTGAGCTTGCCAACCTCGTCCGCGAGCGGAAGAACGGCAACGCCGGCTACTACAACATCAACACCCACCTCAATCCCACGAACGTCTGCGTCTACCGCTGCACGTTTTGTGCCTTCCGGGCCGATCTCCGCGACGCCCGCGGCTACGTGATGGAGGCGGAGCAGATCCTCGCCCGCGGCAAAGAGGCGGTCGACGCCGGCAGCACCGAGATGCACATCGTCGGCGGTCTCCACCACCAGAAGGACTACGACTGGTATCTGAACATCGTCCGCCTTCTCCACGACCACTATCCCACGCTCCATCTCAAGGCTTGGACGCCGGTGGAGATCAACTGGTTTCAGCACCTCACGAAGCGGTCCCTCCGCGACATTCTCGTCGAGCTCAAAGACGCTGGCCTCGGCAGCCTCCCCGGCGGCGGGGCCGAGATCTTCCATCCGGAGGTCCGCGACAAGATCTGCGAGCATAAGGCCGACACGCGCGAGTGGTTTGCCGTCCATCGCATGGCTCATGAGCTGGGCTTGAGGAGCAACGCCACGATGCTCTACGGCCACATCGAGAACGCCTTCCACCGCACCGATCATCTCCTCCGTCTCCGCCAACTCCAGGACGAGACAGGGGGCTTCCAGACCTTCATCCCCCTCGCCTTCCATCCGGAAAATACGCGTCTCTCCCACCTCCCCAAGCCGTCGGCGACGATGAGCCTGCGGACGATGGCCGTGTCGCGGCTCGTCCTCGATAACTTCGACCACATCAAGGCCTACTGGATCATGCTCGGGATCGGCACGGCCCAGGCCTCGCTCGCTTACGGCGCCGACGACCTCGACGGCACCGTCCGCCACGAACTGATCTATCACGACGCCGGGGCGACGACCCCCGAGATCCTCTCGGTGGAGCAGATTCAAGCGTTGATTCGCGAGGCGGGCCGCGATCCTGTCGAGCGCGACACGCTCTACCACGCCGTCGAGCGTGATGCGGCCGGCTGGAAGGCCGGCGCGAAGCTCGCCATCGGCAGTCAGGCGTAGTTGACGGCCGCGGCGATGTTCTCGGCGAAGCTCCGGGCGGAGTCGACGGCGAGGTCATTGGCGCAGAAGCCATTGACGACGATCGCGGCCCCGCCTTCGCAGTCCATCGCCACGACCGTCACCATCACCCCGGCCTGCGTCTGCGTGCCGCCGAGGGTGACCTTTCCCGGGGCGACCGGATCGAAGACGGTAAATCCGGCGTTGACCATCGCCTGCTGCGCCACTTGGAGGGCGAGGAGCGGGGCGATTGGCTTCTTGAATCCGTAGGCGAAGTAGTACATCTGCGGCTCCTCACTCGGGGGCAATTCTGGCCGCGGAGTATAGCCGCCGGCCGACGGCGCGGCGCCTCGATGAGCCTCGCTATACTCTTCAGGGAATCGCGAGGGCAACGGAAACGATTTCGAATCCCCTGCGACCTTCCTCCAGAGAGGCCCGCATGACAACCCTGCAGGAAATCATCGCCGCGGCCAAGACTTTGAGCGCGGCCGACCGGCTGCGACTAATCGATGCGGTGTGGGACGGCGCTTCGCCGGAGAGTTGGCCGAGGCCGAGCCAGAAGTGGATCGAGGAAGTTCAGCAACGCTCGGCCGACTACGACGCCGGTCGGATGCCCGCCACTCCTTGGCCAGCGGTGAAGGCCCGGGCCCGGCGCGAGGCCGGTCTCGATGGCTGACATGGTCGTCCTCGAGGCTGCGGCAGCCGAGTACGCGGTCGCGCTGCGGTGGTACGCCGAGCGAAGCGTCGCCGCTGCCGAGGGATTCGAGACGGCGATCTCTCAGGCGATTGAGGCGATCGCCCTTCAGCCGCTCTGGTATCCGGCGTGCGATGAACGCCATCGGTTCGTCATGGTTCGCGGCTATCCGTATCAGTTGATCTACCGCCTCGACAGCCCTGATTCCCTGGTGGTGGTTGCCGTGGCCCATGGCAGCCGTGAGCCGACCTTCTGGTTGGGGCGGTGATCCCCCGCGGAAGCAAAGGAGCCCAGCCCTTTTTCGCTTCGTCACCCGATCTGCGCGAGTCCCAGCGTTTCCCCCCAGCGCTTCTGGATCAGCTGGCGGAGGCGGGCCAACTGCGGGTCGGCGAGGAGCGGATCGCGCTCGAACAATGCAAGCGCGTCGCGGCGGGCTTCGGCGACGACCGACGCGTCGCGGAGAAGATCGGCGAGATACATCGGCGGGGCGCCGCTCTGCCGTGAGCCGACAAGATCGCCGGGGCCGCGAAGGAGCAAGTCCTGTTCGGCGAGCTCGAAGCCGTCGGTCGTGGCGACGAAGGCATCGATCCGCGGGCAGGCTCCCTCCGCCTCTCCCGTCACGGCGCCGCAGATGCCGCGGGTGGCGCCGCGGGCGACGCGGCCGCGGAGCTGATGGAGCTGGGCCAAGCCGAATGAATCGGCGTCGAGGATCGTCATCAAGGTCGCATTGGGGACGTCGATCCCGACCTCGATGACACTCGTCGCCACGAGGACATCGATCTCACCGGCGCGAAACTTCTCCATCACTTCTTGTTTTTTCTTCGTCGGCATCCGGCCATGGACGAGCCCCAATCGAAAGGCCTCGAGGGGACCGTTGGAGAGATGCTCATGGGCGCTCGAGATGCTCTCGAGGCCGCGCTTCGATTCCTCGACGGCCGGAACGACGACATACCCTTGTCGCCCCTCGCGGAGCTTGCGGCGGAAAAAATCCCACCAGGAGTCGGCCTGCTCCGGGCCGACCCGGTAGGTCGCCACCGGCTGTCGCCCCGGCGGCTGCTCGTCGAGCGTCGAGACGTCGAGATCGCCGTAGACGGCATGGGCGACGGTCCGCGGGATCGGCGTCGCCGTCATCAGGAGGGTGTGGGGATCGGTGTGTCCCTGCTGGAGGAGCCCGCGTTGGACGACGCCAAAGCGGTGCTGCTCGTCGATGACGACGAGCGCCAGATTGCGAAACCGGGCCTCGCCGCACACAAGCGCCTGCGTGCCGACGACGATCTGCGCTTCCCCCGATGCGATCCGCTCGAGGGCCGCCGCGCGGCGTTTCGCCGTCTGCCCCCCCAGCAGGAGCTCGACGCGGACGCCACTGGCACGCACCCGTCCCTCCTGTTCGCCGAGGAGCCGCTCGAGGGTGGCAAGGTGCTGGCGGGCCAAGAGCTCCGTCGGGGCCATGAGCGCCGCCTGATAGCCGGTCGCCCGGCCATCGGGCCCCGCGGGTGCACCGGGGATCCGCGCGGCGACCGCGGCGAGGATCAGATAGAGGGCGACGGCCGTCTTGCCGCTGCCGACATCCCCCTGGAGGAGCCGGTTCATCGGCTCCGGGCGGGCCATGTCGGCGGCAATCTCGGCGCAGACGCGCGACTGGGCCGCCGTGAACTCATACGGAAAGCGGGCACGGATGCGGCCGTCGATGCGGGCGTCGAGGGGGATCGATGGGGCGGCACGGCGCTGCTGCTGCCGGCCACGGTGGATCCGTAGGGCGAGCTGGAGCATGAACAGCTCCTCGTAGACGAAGCGTCGCCGGGCGGTGTCGATCATCTCCTTGCTCGACGGGCAATGGATCTCGCGGAGGGCCGTGCCGATCGGGAGGAGCCCCTTGGCGGCGAGGAGATCGGCGGGCAGTGCTTCCGGGGGGAGATCAGCGGAATGGTCGAGTGCCGCGAGGACCGCCACGCGAACATGCGACTGGAGCACCCCCTCGGCGAGCGGATAGACGGCGAGCCATTCCGACGCGTTGGCCCGCTCCCCAGCCTGGAGCCAGCGGACCTCCGGATGGGGAAACTCCCACTGCCCGGATGCCCGCTTCGGCGCCCCGGCGATCACCACCTTCTGCCCAACAGAAAACCGCTTCGCCATGAACGGCATGTTGAACCAGACCGCGCGGATGATGCCATCCTCGCAGGCGAGGCGGATGACGAGCATCTGCCGGCCGCCGCCGGTCGTCCGCGATGTCGCTTCGATGACGTCGCCCACGAGTGAGGCATGCTCGCCGGCGACGAGCGCCTTGACGGCATGGGCGCCGGAGAAGTCGCGGTAGTCGCGGGGGAAATGCATGAGCGCGTCGGCCGCCGTGACCAGGCCGAGCTTCCGCAGCTTTTCGGCCCGGAGCGTGCCGACGCCCGGCAGCCGCTCGAGCGGGGTCGAGAGGCTTCGGGGCCTCCCTTCACCCGGTGACGGGCGCGCCACGCCAGCGATTGCCGACGGCAGAGGGGCGGCGGGAGGCGGTGAGGCGGCGGGGTTTTCGGGGGTGGGCATGTGGGGAGTTTATCGGTTCCCCTGCCGGGAGCCTCGGCACCGGCCCGAGGCAGCAGGTGTCAACCCTTTTTCAGCAGCGGCTGGTAGGCCGCCACGGCCATCTTGTCGCAGGCCTCGTTCTCCGCATGGCCAGCGTGGCCGGCGACGTGGGTGAAGCGGACGGAGTGCTCGGTGACGAGCCGGTCGAGCTCGCGCCACAGGTCTTCATTCTTGATCGGCACGAGTTTGCCGCCATCCTTTCGCTTCCAGCCCTGCTGCTTCCACTTCGGGAGCCAGTCGGAGATTCCGGTGCCAACGTAGACGCTGTCGGTGACGAGCTCGACGCGCGTCGGCCGCTTGAGCTTGGAAAGGCCGCGGACGGCGGCCGTCAGCTCCATGCGGTTGTTGGTCGACACCGGCTCGTTGCCGGAGTCGCGCGACTCCTTCCCGCTCCCCGGGTGTCGGAGAATGTAGGCCCAGCCACCGGGGCCGGGATTGCCGCTGCAGGCGCCGTCCGTGAACAGCACCACCTCGACCGCGTCGCCTGCCATCGCCGCCTCCTCGAGCCCGATCGAACCGCCGGACAGTCTAGCGGCGATTCGGAGGCTGTCAGTCGGCCAGCGCCAACGTCGTGCCCGGCGTTGGACGGGCCGGCTGGAGCCGCGCCGGGAGGCGGATCGTAAACCGGCTTCCCCGGCCGAGCTGGCTTTCGAGCGTGACGTCGCCGCCGAGGAGCCGGCAGAGCTCGCGGACGATCGACAGGCCCAGGCCGGTGCCTGAGATCTCGCGCGTCATCGCGTCGTCCCCCTTTTGGAACACCTTCCCCTGGCGGAACTTCTCGAAGATCGCCTGCTGCTCCTCGGCAGCGATGCCGACGCCTGAGTCGGACACGTCCATGACGATCTCCGGCTGGGACGGATCGGTGGTGTCGTCGAGGCGGGCATTGACCTCGACCCGGCCCCCGCCGGGGGTGAACTTCACGGCGTTGGAGAGGAGATTGGCGAGGATCTGCTGGACCTTGGCCTGATCCTGCTCGACAGCCTCGAGGCCCGGGCCGATCTCAAAGGTGACGTCGATCGACTTCTTTTCGGCCATCGGCCGGGCCATGTCGCACTGCGCCGAGACGACCGACTCGACGTCGAACGTCACCGGGCGGATCTCCGTTTTCCCCGCCTCGATCTTCGCCAGATCGAGGATGTCGTTGATCATGTCGAGGAGCATCCGCCCCGAATTGCGGATGTTCTGCACGTAGCGGCGCTGCTTGTCGTCGAGCGACTGGATCGAGCCGAGGACGTCCGAGAAACCGATGATGCTGTTGAGCGGCGTGCGCAGCTCGTGGCTCATCGTCGCCAGGAAGTCGCTCTTCATCCGGTTCATCTCGTAGAGGTGGAGATTGGCGCGGGCGAGCTCGTCCACCTTCCCATCGAGGCTCTCGTTGACCTTCTGGAGCTCCTCCTGGGTGTCGACGAGGCCGCGGAGCATGCGATTGAATGCGACGCCGAGTTCCTCGAACTCGTCCGCGGTATGGATCTCGGCCCGGGCCTGGACATTGCCGCGGCGGACCTCGTCGCTGACATCACGGAGATGCTCCAGCGGCTTCACGATCACGTAGCGGACAATGAGATAGGCGGCGAGCATGGCCAGGAACACCGTCATGATCGCCGTCGCCAGGAGGATCGCGCGGTTCCAGTTGATCGCCTTCTTCGTCAGCCCGTCGGGCATGACGACGCGGACGACCGCCATGAGGTCGCCGACGGCCACGCCGACCGGGGGCACCCCCTCCGTCGGCACGCCTGGAGAGGGGCGGACGTCGTGGCACCGAAGGCACGACTCC